>SXPJ01000088.1 GCA_005776395.1 Bdellovibrionales bacterium
GTCTACCAATTCCGCCACGCGAGCCTAGTAAAAAACGAGCCGAAGAATGACATTGAAAAAGCTTAATGTAAACCCCTTAGGTACCTTCTTTCTTTAGATAGATAGACTCCGTAGCCCAAAAGAGACAAAAAGATTAAAATTCCTGGAAGCCAATAGGCCCGCTCAATCCCAAGACCCGTCGCTATTTTTCCAACTCCCCAATGTGAAATCGCTAAAGTCAGCTGTCCCATGCCTAAGATCCAAAGGGTTACAACTTTAGATTGGCCGCTAAAAACCCGACTCACCCTTCCCAAAAAAAGAGGGAAAAATGGGCCTAGCACCCCCGCTAAAGGAAAAGCCCATAGAAAACCTGCATGCCCCAAACAAAAAAACATTAAAGACATCAAAAGGCATCCTATTAAGAGCTTGCTTTCTTGCTCTTCTTTAAAAGAGAGAAAACAGAGTGCTCTTGTAAGGGTCATCAAAAGAAAAAAACCACTTAAATATCTAGAGCTTAGGCCTACAGAAATGGACTTGGTTTCTGTTAAAAAAGTGACCAACCAAAGAGAGTTTAAGACCTCCCCCGCAATATAGAGACAAAAAACAAAAACCACCCATATCTGAAGGCCATTTAATTTCAAGGAAGAGTTAACTTTGTCCTCAAGGTGACTATCTTCAGGAATTTTATTGCCCATAAAAATAAGGACTCCAAGAAGCATCAAGGCCACCAGGGCCAGACATCCTGCCCAACTAACCCCTTGAGATAAAAGCCATGTAGAAAACATGGGGGCCACAATACTGGTGAGCCCATACACCATATGCAAACCACACATAACCTTTGAACGATGATGAAGATCACTACCACGAATAACAAAGAGGTTACTCAAAGCTCCATAAACCGATAGAGCCATTCCTAAAAAAATGGCAAACAACATTAAAGTATAAACACTGGAGACCTTAAATCCCAAAACCAATCCAAAAATTCCAGCCCCTGCCGTCACCTTAGCTAATCTCTTTTCGGAAAACCTATGAGAAAGGGGTAAAAGTAAAAAAGTTGCCACCACAGCTCCAATATTGCCCAAAATAAAAAAGCAACTACTTTGAGTATAAGAAAGCTGAAACTTTTCAGTTAGAATGGGCAGTAAAACGCCTCGGCTATTATCGATAAAAGATCCGCAAGCCAGAAGAAAAAGCCCTGAAAAAATAAATCGCCAATTCATTGAACACCTATACACTTCTAAATCAATGGAAATTACAGAGGATTCTTTCATAGCCAAGCCCCTATGAAAAGACTCTAGATAAATTCAATGAAAAGATTTCGAAAAGCAAGTAGACTTGTATAAAGAGTTTAATAAGAAAGAGAGATAAAGAACCCATGCTTTTTAAATTTTTCACACTGTCATTCGTAAGTGTTATTTTGTTATTATTAACCTCCTGCGGAAATGAGAAACTATGTGTTATGGGATTTGGAGATTGTAAAGCTCCCGAAAAGCCTACAACGACCCTACAGAACACAAATTCCTTGACCCTTACCACTAGTAAATCATCAATTGCTATTAATCAGACTGCAACTCTTACAATCTCAGGTGGAGTCTCTCCGTATAATCTTCAATTTCATGAGGCGGCCACTGGGGGGCTAAGCGGGACTCCTGGGATTTTCTCCTCTGCTACAAGTTACACCTACACCGCTGCAGCTACGACCGGAACCACAACTTTCAAAGTCACTGACTCTGCATCCCCTGCCAAAACCGTTTTTGTGTCTGTCGTTATTACAGCCAACAGGTAAAATAGGTGGCTTCAACCTTAAATCGGTTAAAAAGTAATCAATGGCTTTGGCTTATTTTGGGGCTCACCTTTTTTTCTTTGGCTCGCCTCATTTGGGTGGGCGATATCCCTTACGGAAATGATGACTCACAACTTTTCTTACGGGCTTTAAGCGATTCTCAAAATCAAACATTCACTTCTCACGGGCTTATGGGTTCTCGAGGAATGAATTATGGCCCCTTTGCTATTTGGACATACAGAGCTGGATTATTTTTCACTCATGATCTTATTTGATTTTCAATAATTAGAATTCTCATTACGACCTTAATGGGCCATTATACGCCCTACCATTCAAAACCCATTAACAACTTCAGCGTTAAAAGTCGAAATTCAATATGCCGAACCTAACAATCTGCATAGCGGCAGGATAGTTTTAATAAAAAACAAAAACAATTAATGTGGTATGATAATTCTTCATTAGGAGGAGAAATTATGACACTCAGTAAACAACTCGGTTTTGCAGTTTTAAGTTTTGCCTTTTTGATTTCTACAGTCTCTCAAGGTGCTGTGGATCCTTTGGGACAATCCGCCAATTATAAAATTGATAAAGATCCCAAGCGAACTAGCTCCATGTTAAAAAGTGGAACCATCAAATTATCAGTACCTAAAGAAGGTAAAGATGAGGGCAAAGGACCTTCCTATCAAGTACGCATTGATTATCAGTTTAATATTGCACTCATGGGTAACTATGAAGGTATGAAAGAGACCCAAATTGAAAAAGAATATTTCTCAGAAGAGTTTTTGCAAGAACTCAGAGAAAAAGGTCACTATGAAGGACAATTCTTTAAAGCAGATCATATGGGCTATGCTGATGCCAGAAATATGGACGGAAAATTCTATCCTCATTGTGACAAAATTCTACTCTACGATCTTAAAGAGCCCGCAAATCTCAACCTATTCAAAGATCTCCTATCGGTAATTGCTACCCCTCTAATTGATGATAGAGAAGACATTGAAAACCTGAAAGTTCTAACCCATATCTTTATCGGAATTCCAGTTTTAGGAGCTGTTAAAGTGGATGTATCCGGAATTTATCAGGGGATGAATGTTAAAGCTGGCGGTGATTACATAGCTCGCTAACTTAGGGATAAGATTACTTAGGTAGGCTCGTAATGACGAAAGCAAGTCATTACGAGCTAAACCGGAAAAGCAATCTAAGCTAAAACCTTTTCTTGAGTCCACTCATTGGTAGTCGGAATCGGATTTAAAAATTTACCTTTGCAATTGTCACATTTCTGACAAACTTGACCATGTTTCTCACCGAAGTAGTCTCTAAAAAACTGAGCTCGACAACTCGTCGTTTGCCCATATTTCATAATCTCTTGAATCCGAGTTTTATCCTGTCCTAAACGCTCTTCATAATGACTTAAAAATTTATCGAGAGAGTCTCCATCTGTAAAAACTTTCTTCAATGAAATCCCTTTTCTATTCTGAATAATTTTTTCTTTCTCAAGGTAGGCAATCAGCACTTGAACCTTTCGCTTTGCGAGACCTGATGTTGCGATAACAGCATTAAGCTCGGTGGTTTTTTGCCCTATCTCCGTGAGCTTGATCAAAGTCGAATAAAGCTGAGCTGCATCAGAGCGATTAGGATACTTCCCTCCCAAAAAGAAGCAGTGAACCCTCTTATCTTCTAAACGATAAAGCAAAGCGACAACAGCCTTCTTCCCATCTCTTCCTGCTCTTCCAGCCTCCTGATAGTAACTCTCAACAGAGTCTGGAAACGTATAGTGAATCACAAATCTCACATCGGGTTTATCAATACCTAGTCCAAAGGCTTTCGTAGCTACAATCACTCGATAACGATTAGCCATAAAGTCTTCTTGAACCGCTTCGCGATCTTTCATTCGCATCTTGCCATGATATTTCCCCGCAATAACTCCTACTTTCAAAAGCTGAGCATGAAGTTCATTAGCTAACCTTATTGTACTCACATAAATAATTCCAGTTCCTGGGTTATCATGAATAAGTGTGGTTAAACGCTGAAATTTCATTTCAGCATTTACAGTTCGATACACTGCGAAACTTAAATTCTTTCTATCAACGCCGGTATGAAACACTTTCACATTTTCAACATTCAATTGAGCGAGAATATCTTTTTCTACTTCAGGAGTTGCTGTAGCTGTTAAAGCAAGAACAGGTGGATTTCCTAAAGCCTCAATAGCTTTTCGAATAGCAAGATAGGCCTGACGAAAATCATGCCCCCACTGAGAAACACAATGGGCCTCATCCACGACAAGAAGTGAAACTCCCCCTTTCTTCAAAATCTCTAAATACTGGGGATTTTCTAACCTTTCAGGTGTGACATAAACGAGCGCATTATGCCCATTTTTGACATCCCTCACAGCCTCTTTCTCCTCTCGACTTGTGAGAGTAGAGTCTAGGTGAGTGACCTCCACCCCAGCCTCCTCAAGCTTAAGCGTTTGATCATGCATTAAAGATAGTAAAGGTGTAACTACAACAGTAGTCTTAGGGAAAAAGAGCGCAGGCAATTGATAGCACAGGGACTTTCCAGCTCCTGTAGGCATTACCCCCAGGGCATTTCCCCCCTTCAGAACGGTCTCAATGATCTGCTTTTGTCCAGGTCTTAACTCTTCAATTCCAAAATACTTGTAGGCTTTTTTGTGTAACTTAACCCAATCCCAAGAAAAAGTTATTCGTTTATGTTTTCGCATACGTTCCACTCGGGCCTCAATGTGCAACTCATGTGCCCGTTAAACAGATGCGAAAAGATGAAATTCAAAGCCCTATTCGGCTAAACAACTCTCGAAGTTCGGCTCAGAGCGAATAGATCCTCTCTTTTTTGGGGATCCCAAAGGCTCCAATAGGTCTGGGGATCAGCCGTTTTTTTGGGCTTTTTCTTCCAGTAAGCCAAGTGATAAGTCTTTCTCTAACCTCATTTTCCTCAAGCCAACCGAAATCTTTTTCCCATTTCTTTTGAAGCGAGTTGGCACCTCTTTTTTTTAACTGTTTCTGAAGAATCCCCATCAACCTCGGTTCAGCCACACACACAAGATTAGATATTTTTTCTTTCGCTTTATTTTTTTCAATCCAATCAATCACTTTCTTCACCGAAATCTCAGCTACATGAGTTTGAGGATCTATTTTATTACTATAGCTATGTCGAGGAGCTCCGCTCTGGTGCCCCCCTTTTGAAATAGTCATCGAATTAAAAACTCTACCTGGCTGATCCGAAACCAGATCGGAACCCCTCATTTTCCCCTTGGGAAACTCCCATGATTTAACCTCTATTAAATCTGTCGATCGATTTTCTAAATTGAAAATTTTAGCTTGAGATCGATTCATCAAAATCAACCATGTTTGGCTCTTTTTGCTGACTTTCATTCCTAGTGTGCTGCGCATTTCAACACCTTGATGGGTTTTACTTCTCGACATATTCACCTCATTTTTTTAATCACATCTCTATTGAGACAATAAAATGCAGATATAATGCCTAAAATTGTTCACTCAAAATAAAACCCTGGTTTGGCATCTCCTCTGCAATTCAAGATAATCAGGAGGGGCCATTGAAAACAAAGACTGTCTATTTTTTTAAGATGACTTCCATGGTTTTAGGATTAGCGCTTATGTTTTGGGGAATCTACTCAAGAGTTTGGTGGGGGGCCTTAGGTGTTCCTCTTTTTATTTATGGGATTCTTCCCCGCCGATCTGACGAGGAATTTACCGTTAGATTTAACGAGGAAGAAGATAGAGGAAAACCCCCTCGCAGAGTCGCTTAATTCCGACCTGAACTAAATGCAACTGAACTCAGGGATTAAGCTTCAGCCATTTTGCTTCGAGCCACTTCAAGCTCGGTTGAAAATTTTTCCCAATCAACCATCGATTGGCGAAGCTTAACTTCAAGATTAGCTAGTTGACTCATGATAGTTTGCTGTTCATCTCCAGATTTTGAAGTAAAAGAAGATTCAGATACCAAAACTTGGAGTTTATCTTTATCTCGTCCTAGTCTTTCCATCTCAATCTCAAGACTACCAACTTTTTTATCAAGGGAATTAACTTGGTTCTTTAATTTCTTTCTATCTTCAAATGAAAGCTTGATCTCATTTTTATTCTCCACCTCTTTGGCCGCAACCATAACCGGAGCTTGTGAAGGTTTTGTTTTTCCCTCAAAGTGTCTTACCAACTCAGGATACTTCTCAAAAAATGAATTTAGATCACCAATATGATCAGTCAGTACATGATTACTTGAAAGATAAAGAATTCTCTCTGCTACATCAGATATAAACTCTCGATCATGTGACACAATGAGAGTTGTCCCTTCAAAATCTTTGATAGCTTTTTTTAACAGATCTTTAGTTTCGATATCCAAGTGATTGGTGGGCTCATCCAGAAGAATTAAATTAACTCGGGTTACAAGAATTCGAAGCAAGGCCAATCTAGCCTTTTCTCCTCCGCTTAACACTTTAGCTTTCTTTTCTATTTCATCATTTCCACTGAACCCAAAGGCTCCTAACCAACCTCTTAACTCTTCTAATCCCACTCCATGGGCCTTACTTCTTAAGTTATCAATAACTGTATAATCTAGGCTCAGTTCATCTAATTGATGCTGACCAAAATACCCTGTTTCAACTGCATGACCTTTAAGAAGCTCCCCTTCAGTAAGTTTTAGCCGCTCACCCAACACGTTTAGCAACGTAGTTTTTCCAGCACCATTATCACCGATAATTGCAATTCTCTGGCCCCGTTTAATATCGAGTGAAATATTCTTTAAGATCCAAGGTTGTTCTTCTTTGTACCTAAAAGATATGTTTTTCAGTGAAATGGGAAACTTGGCACCTGTTCCAGATAAACGGAACTTGAAGTTCAAATTGTAATTAAACCCTTCAATTCTAAGAAGGCGGTCTTTCAACTCTTGCTTTTCAACCTCAAGATCTTCAGCCATTTTAAGTTTGTGTTGTGCGCGAGCTGCTGTTTGCGCTTTAGCTCTAAACTTGTACACAAACTCCATGTTCTCTTCGATCTTCTTCTGAATTGCTTCGATATTTTTCTCTAAGTGGCGTTTTTCATCCCCGAGAGATTCCCTAAAAGTTAAATAATCTCTCTGATGGGTTCGAAAATAGAACCGCCCCCCATGTAAAATCGCAAGAGAATCGGTCACTCTTTTTTGTAATGCCACATCGTGAGTCACAAGGACCAAGCTACCTTCATATTCCTTTTCAAGAAACTCCTCGAGCCACTGAATGGAAGAGATATCCAAATGGTTCGTAGGTTCATCAAGTAGAAGAACTTCAGGTTTCTCAAGAAGTGCTTTCGCGATAAAAATACGGAGCAACCAGCCTCCGCTTAATTGTCCCATTGGAGCTTCTATCCACTCTTTGCTAAACCCTAGACCACTTAAAATCTTTCTAATTTCCCATTCCTGTTCAGCAGGATCAAAAAAATCGTCATCATCGACTGTCATATGACTTTGAATATATTTTAAAGGCGACTGGCTCTTATCTTTATGGTGGGAAATTTCAGTGACTGCATTTTCAAGAAGAGTTTGATCTAAAAACCCAACCCGGAGTTTTTTTCCTCCAACTACATTTCTTTTGCCTGCAGTTGATTCCGTGACTCCAGCTAAAATTCTAAGCAAAGTTGATTTCCCAGAACCGTTTCTTCCAGCTAAAGCGACCCGCATGCCTTCATAAAGTGTCCAGTTGACATCTTGAAATAAAAGACGATTGGGTAAACGTACTCCAATGTTTTCTAAAACTAACTGAGCATCCATATTTTTATTAAATAAGCCCTTTCGCTTTGAGTTCCTCTAGAGTTTTAAAAACATCCTCTGATGTCCTATAGGTAACTGCAATCGGCTCTACATGTCTGTAGAGAAGCCTCTGGTCCTTCCCCACAATACAAATGGCTCGACTAACCCTTCCAAGCATATACAAGGAGGTACAACCATAGTCTTTAGCAACTTGGTTTTTAATATCGGTCACTAAGGGAAATGAAAATCCATACCTCTCGGAAAAAGATTTATGTTTCTCCGATGAGTCCTTACTCAATCCAAGCAACTGAACATTCCACTTTTGAAACGCTTCAAAGTTTTCTTGATACCCACAGAACTGCTTAGTACAGACAGGGGTGAAATCACCCGGATAAAAAACCAACACTACAGGTTTTTGTCGGCAAGCTTCGGCTAAATGAAATTCAGTGCCTTCAGTCTTTTTAAGTCTGAAGTCGGGGGCTAAACTACCTATGACGGGTTGAGTCTCTTTCATAAGGGGTCAGAATAAATCAAAAATTAAGGCTAAAGGGAAGGTTAATTTTAGATTAAAGCCCCCCCTTTTTATTAAGCAATAGCTCCGTGCAACCCACTGAAATCTGTGAGAAAATATAGAGGGTGTTCAGTTTTTCCTCTTCTTAATCTAAACTTAGAATGAAAATTAAATTCAAAAAGCCCCTGCTTAAGCTTTTGCTTTGGGTATCTATCTTAAGTCTTTGCTTAAGCCCTAGAGAAGCCCAAGCTGAACCTTATGAACCTCCTGAGGATAGGGAGCTAGAATTACGTCCCTACTTCGAACCCCCTAATGGAGATCTCACCCCAAGAGGCTTTATTATCCCCCCCCTACTCTCCTTTCTCGTGCCAGGGGCCGATCAATGGGTTGAGGGGCAAATAAAACCTGCAGCCCTCTATACTGGGGGAGGCATGGCCGGAGCCCTATTCCTATCTCAAGCTAAAAAAACCACTCCTGATAATCGATATAAAGATTTCGCCTGGCAGATCTATTTCACGGCTGGAAGTTTGAGTCTCTATCACAGTTTCAGAACTGCTTTAACAACGAGAATTCCGCAAGGTGAGTTCACATTCATGAGCTCCACCCCCGAAAAGCCCTCGGATCTTTTAGAAGCCCCCATTGATTTAAGTTACTTGGGGAGATGGACGACTCTCTTACCTCTTGGGCTTGCAGCAGGAGTCTTTTTTTTCATGACTCCAAGTAAGTCAGATGAAACCACTGCGGCAAGTTTAGATGACGCTTTCTATGCTTCCTCGGTGGGATACATGACTGGGGTTGGAGAAGAGGCAATTTTCAGAGGATTTGTTCTTCCTCTGATGTATTACTACACCGAAGATCAGAAGTTAACTCTAGGTCTTTCCAGTATCTTTTTTGCTTTGAGCCACGGGCTTAAGCTTGGCCATTTTGTGACGGCTTTCTTCTTTGGCCTTTATTCCGGCTGGCTTACCCAGCAAAACAATTGGTCTATTGGCGAAGTTACATTTATTCACACCTGGTGGGATGTAATGGCTTTTATGGCCGATTACACCAATCACCGCAAACATGCCTTCTTGAAACTTCCCACTATTTCCATCAACTTCTAGCCTTTTCATCGCAATGCATCGCCCCATTGGGGATATCATGGTTCTAACCGCAGCGGATATGAAAGTGGGGGGTACAGCGACTTTCCTTGGAGCTGGTAGCCCCACTTTCATATCCAAGTTCTTGAATGACTCCACTTTTTATCATGCGCTGTGGCTCACCGAGAACTGCTGCTCTAACCGATTCTTACTTTTCAATTAAGAAAAAGACCGCTAGTGTTCAGGCCACAAATACTTGAACTTTTGGGGGTATCATGTCAACCAACTCACCTTTCACTGGAAAAGTAAAAATTTTTTCTGATGGCGCAGATAAAAAAGCCATGCTGGAGATGAACCAAAATCCCCTGGTTAAAGGGCTCACCACCAACCCCTCACTCATGAAAAAATCGGGTGTCACCCAATATGAGGTTTTTTGTAAAGAGATCTTAAGCGAAATAAAAATTAAACCCATTTCATTCGAAGTATTCGCAGATAGTTTCATCGAAATGAAACGACAGGCTCTCATAATCGCAAGCTGGGGAAGCAATGTTTATGTCAAAATTCCAATCACCAACTCGGAAGGCGAATCTTCACTTCCCTTGATTAAAGACTTGAGCCACTCTGGAGTTAAATTAAACGTCACAGCGGTTCTTACTTTGGACCAATCTTTGGGGGCTTGCCAAGCTCTCAAAGGTGGAGCCCCCTCTATTCTATCGGTTTTTGCAGGTCGCATCGCAGACACAGGGCGAGATCCTCTTCCTTTGATGCAAGCCTCACTCGAAATGTGCCACAGTCATGATAAAAATATTGAACTTTTATGGGCAAGTTCCAGAGAGGCTTTTAATATTGTTCAAGCAGATCAAATGGGATGTCACATCATCACAGCTACCAATGATCTCATTAAAAAGGTTTCAATGTTTAATAAAGACCTCCTTCAATTAAGTCTTGAAACAGTCCGCATGTTCAAAGCCGATGCTGAAAGTGCAGGATACTCTTTATGATGAATTTTTCTGAAAACTATATTCAAGAAAGCATCTCTCTTCTCAAAGATTTAGATACTCACTCGATTGAAAATATGGTGAACGGCTTGAGCCGAGTAAGAAACAATGGAGGGCGACTCTTTATTTTAGGAGTAGGCGGCTCAGCAGGACACGCAAGCCATGCGGTCAATGACTTTAGAAAGATCTGTGATTTTGAGTCTTATACCCCCACAGACAATGTTTCTGAACTCACCGCAAGAGTAAATGATGAAGGTTGGGACACCGCTTTCTCTGAGTGGCTTAAAGTCTCTAGAATTAGTTCTAAAGATGCAGTTCTAGTTTTCTCCGTAGGGGGTGGAAACCGTGAAAAAAATATTTCGGTAAATTTAGTTAAGGCTTTAGAGCTTTCTAAAGATGTGGGGGCCGCGATTTTTGGAATTGTGGGAAAAGATGGGGGCTTCACTAAAACAGTTTCTGAAGCCTGTGTAGTCATTCCCTCAGTCTCTTCTGAACGAATGACTCCTCACACAGAGGGTTTTTGTGCTGTGGTATGGCATCTATTGGTAAGCCATCCTGCCCTTAAAAAAACGATGACTAAGTGGGAATCGGTGAAATAACTCCAAGTATGTACCGAGTTGGGATCATAGGTGCAGGGCTTATCGGAGCTAAACGCGCAAAAGCGTTAAGACCTTGCGATAAACTTATAGCCGTTGCTGATCTGTCTCACGAACGGGCCGTCACTCTAGCAACCACTTACGGTGCCCAGGTGGAATCTTCATGGGAAACCCTGATCCAAAGAAAAGAGATAGATATCGTCGTTATTGCTACTTCTAATAATGCAATTCCAATTTGCGCTACCGAGGCTCTTAAAAAGGGCAAACATATTTTGATTGAAAAGCCAGGAGGTAGGAATCCTAGTGAATTAAAACCCCTACTAGAACTTTCTAAAAAGACTCAGAAGACTGCTAGAGTTGGTTTTAATCACCGTTTTCATCCCGCCATGCTCAAAGCTAAAAGCATGCTTGAGGAAGGGGCTATTGGTGAACTCATGTACATACGAGCCCGTTATGGCCATGGGGGGCGAATAGGCTACAATCAAGAGTGGCGAGCCAATCCTGAAATCTCTGGAGGAGGAGAGCTGCTCGACCAGGGAGTTCATCTTATTGATCTATGCCGGTGGATGGGGGGGGAATTTTCCTTAGATGTAGGTCGAGTTCACACTTTTTACTGGAATATGCCTGTTGAGGATAATGGATTTCTTATTTTAAAATCTCCAGATCAAAAGCGTTTTGCGCATCTTCATGCAAGCTGTACTGAATGGAAGAACCTCTTTGATTTTGAAATCTTTGGAAAAAAGGGCAAGCTCCAAATTTGGGGATTGGGACGCAGCTATGGAACTGAGGAGTTAAGATATTACAAAGTAAAACCTGAAATGGGAGTCCCAGAACTTACCTCTTTTTCTTTTCCAGAAGAGGATCAATCCTGGAATCTTGAATGGTCAGCCCTTATTGATAGTATCGAAGGCAAACAGGCCCCCATTAGCACTCTAGAAGATGCTTTTAAAGCTCTAGAGATCGTTTATTCAGCTTACGAGCAATCAGGACTTAAGTTTTAATACCTGGCACCCTACACTGTATTTTTTAGAAAATTTTTTGGTTCAGTCTCTCTACACAATATCTGGAATAGTAAGTATTTAATGAGCAGACTGCGCGGGCTAGAACTTCGACAGAGTAAGGGAATTTACTTTTTTAAGTTTAGGTGACATTTTGTTTGCCAAAACAGCCCAAGAATTTAAATGGCTTGTAAGGCAAACAAGACCAAAAAATTTTCTAAAAAATACAGTATAGGGTGCCAGGTATTAAGTTTTAAAATTCTTTCGTATTGAATAGTTGCTGTTTTTTTATCTAGCACATTCGACGACATCGAGACTGGCATCGAACTCGAGTCACTGTGTGACAGCGAACTTTTCTAGCGCATCGAGCCCTAGGCCGAACACATCTTCTAGCACAGGGTCTTGCAGACTGACGAACTGGAGCACAACCATGGCTTCCCCTTGCTATCGCAGCCTCAGGAATCATAAAGCCAAGGGCCAAGGTTAATAATAAAAAAGCTTTAACTGTCTGACTTTTCAAACTAATCACGTCACTCCCCCACAGGTATTTAAATTAACTCTCATAAATACAAACTCGAAATGAGTCTGTCGAAATCCAATGGAGCAGAAAGCAAGTGATGTACCAGATTATAATTAGAACTATCTAGCTCCAAAGACAGTAGACCAGTTCTGTGACAGACGGAAAGTTGTTAGACAGTGGGGGAAAAGAGGTTCCCAAAATTGTTACTCTCCACATGTTATTTTTGAATTTACTGCTCCAAAGCACAATGAAGGATAAACTCTAGTTCAGAAGAATTGAGAGTAATATGAACCGACTTCAGATCTTCATCCATGTGCTCAGGATCAGTAGTTCCGGTTAAGGGAATCATCCCTATCTGCCTAGAAAAAGAAAAAACAATCTGAGCAAGGGTTGCGTTATGCTGCTTAGCCATTTCAATCACCTCTGGAAATTCCATCACAAAGGGATTAGCGGTTAATAATGAAAAACCCTGGTACATAATTCCATTTGACTGACAGATTTTTCTAACATGAAAGTCCCATCCTGTTTGAGCAAAACAACGATTTTGAACAACAGTAGGTTTCACAGTAGCTCTCTCTAGCAATTCAGTTAATTGAAAAGGGGTCACATTGCTCACCCCAATTTTTTTGGCCTTTCCACTTCGATAAACCCTTTCTAAAGCAGTCCAAACCTCCCAGTCCTCATCTCCCAATCGAGGATGGTTGTACGGCCCATGAAGCAGATAAGAATCCACATAATCGCTATGAAGCTGTTTGAGAGAACTCTCAATGGACTGTTCTACCTGAACTGAAATAGTAGCATTTCGATCGTAAGGAGTTCTATGATCTTGTCCATCCACCGATGTAAATTTAGTCTGAATAAAAAACTTATCTCTTGAATGGCCCTTTTTTAAAAATTGAGCAAGAGACTCACCTACAAGAGGTTCAGTGTAATGTTTAGGTTGATTGGCGGTATCAATCGCAACAAATCCTTTTTCTAAAGCCAAAGTCACGAGAAATTGAGTCCGTTCTTTTTTCCATGCAGTTCCGTAAATCATTGAAAAACTCACAAAAATCTCCTTTGAGATATTAAAGATCCTACTATGATTTCCAATGAACGCACATTATAATTAGAAAAATATTATTGCTGGTATTTATAAAAGCAGTAATGTTTTTAGATCGATTTTTTTCGCATCCGAAGTCCTCAAATGAAAAACATTTTTCTTGCTCTATTTGTATTTCTTATCTCTGGATCGATTGTTGCTCAGTCGGTGGAGCGAGTGCATCAGAGAACAGAGGCAAATAAGGGACAGAGGGCCCTTGCGGATGGCGACTATATGTTACACCAATATTTCAATAAATTATTCTCAAAAACGACGCCGGGCTGTTCGTTTTCAGTTGAAAAAGATGGAATAACTATTTTTTCTAGGGCTTACGGAGCCTCTCGCTTATTGGCTAACAAAGAATCTAAATCACAGCCCCTTTTAAATACGCCAAATCGAAGGATGCGAGTGGCGTCCGTTTCAAAGCCAATTCTAGCGATGGCAACGCTAATACTTCGTGATCGACTCCTACAAGAGACCGGTCAAGATCTTTTAGAACTTAATTTAGGAGAGATCTACCCAAGCAAATTAAAAAATTCTCTGCTGGCTAGAATTACGGTTCGCCAAATACTTCATCATACCAGTGGTCTGAAAAGAGAGCCTGCTAGTATTCCGACAAGTGAATCCGATTTCCCCAGTTTAATGGCGAAGTCTCCTGGTTCTTGGATCAGCCAAAATCAACCAGGATCAAAATATAGCTACTCTAATGTAGGGTACATGTTACTTGGAGATATCATACGTCAGAAGTCTGGTATGGATTGGAAGGAATTTGTTCGGCGTAATATTTTTGTTCCACTTCAAATGAAAAACTCTAGTTTTGAGGATCCCGTCCCTCTTATAGAAAAAGGGGCGGTGGCTCAAGGTTATGAGGCAAGTGAAGATTCCTTTACGCCTCAATCAATCGATATAAGCCGCAGAAATCTTCTAGGAAGCGGAGGCTTAATTTCCACAACGCAAGATCTTAGTAAATTAACATCTATAGTGCGTTCAAGAGAACTTCTCTCCGAATCTTCATGGAAAGCTCTCCTCAAACCCAATAGGGCATCGATGAGAGCGAATGATCCTTACGGATTAGGTTGGAATGTAAGTACAAACAATCAAAATCTTATCTTGGAACATTCTGGAGCAGGGTACGGTTCTTCGACTCTTATAAAAGTCATCGACAATCAAAAGCCCGACTGCAAAATGGGGATCTCTATTTTATGTAACTTCGAAGAGGATACTCTTGAAAATTTCACAGTTGACAGCGCCGCCACTCGAATTCAGAAGGTATTTTGCCCATAAATATTTCTTGCTTAAACTCCAACGCATTAGAGTTCATTGAAACATTTAGATACAATTCCACCTTGCTTTGATGCAAATAGGTACACCTCACAGTCATTCTCCTGCAAATCACAGTGGCACTTGCTTTGCAAAAAAAAATTATATTGTGAATCTGTAGGTTCAGCATTGCACGCGGAACCCTAATAATAAAACAGCTCTTATTCGGAGGGATATCATGAATCAATCACTATCTAAGTTAAAATATTATTGGTGCCTTTCAACGGTACTCACTTTAATGGCTCATCAAAATCTATTTGCAATATCGCCCAACGAAATTCTCGATAAAATAGCGGATGGAAATTCGAACTCTGCATTAGATATCCACAAGGACACACCTGAAGGGCAAGTGAACGCTGCATTTCATACGCTCCACGGCAAACTTAAACCTAAAAACCAACAGCCTTCGAACCTCGAAGTAGAACCCAACTTTCATGCGTCACTCACTAACAAACAGAAGCAGGGGATTCAAAAAATCAATCAAGGATACCAACAGCGTGTTCAGGAAGGGGCCATTCGTCCTGTAAAAGATGCATCGGGCAAATGGAGTGTCACCTCTCCGGATGGTAAATACAGCAACAAAGGTAAACATCCAGATAGGAACACCGACACCATGGGCACCTCTTATTATCATGCAACGGGAGATGGATGGTGGTCATGGCGAATAAGTTATAGTTGGTGGGGGGTCAGGGTCTATGTGAACCACAACTTCTTATATTATCTGTGTCACTACCGCTCATGGCTCCTCGGTGCATCGGGACTTCCTGGTTGGATCAGAACGGTCCTCTCTATCATCGCATGCGCACCTCACGCATTCGATTATAATGCTGACGGAGCGACCGTCTACATTACTTACTTGGGAGCGTTTTGGTATTCACCTTAAGATGAGAGAAGAAAAAATACAGAAACGGGTTAATACTATATGGAGGGGCTCATTAAACGGGCCCCTCTTTTTCTATTCAGTTAAGTTCTATAAACAGGTTTTAAGTGGCTAGCTTATAGAAATTAATTATTCGAAAGAGCTACAACTTCAAATCTTTGTAGATAATTCCTCAAGTATACTCATCGTGGCTCCAGGATTGCAAAATAAGGGTTTGAGTGACTGTAAGTTTTGAGTCTAAAATTATCGATCTTGGCAACACTTAGTAATTTAAGGAGCTGTAGCTTCAAGAGGGGTTCTTGTGATCCTATTAATTGGACTATTTATTTTCATATATAGCCCCCTTAGTCAGGCGCAATTCGTATTGGTAGAGACTAGCGCGCAAGGACGTTTATTTGAGAAAGACCCCTCGCTACAAAGCCAACCGAGAAAGTTCAGGTTTGTTTTAGATAAGAACATCCCCCTTCAATGTTCAACAGAAACCGTCTTTTCTTTTAATATTCCAACCTTTGGAAAAACGATCGCCAAACTCTCGGCTAAGATACAACATCTTAGACCAGAGGGTGATACGCACTATTGGAGTTTAGCTGTACACCCTGGGCAAACGGAATATGGGTATTCGATTGGGGACGATTTATGTCCCAATTATGGACCTTTCAGAAAAGTGAATATCGGTATAGGCCAACTTAGCGAAACAAAAAATTCGGTAATTATCAGAGGTCGCAATGGTTCGTCATTCTGCTCCAATGGAACTCTTTGGGTGAAAAATAGATCCTATGTCGATGTCTACGTTTACGAACCCTCCTTAACGCAACCGTCTCCCATCCTTTATTCCTCTTGGATGAAAAATCATGGAACTTCGGCGTACTTTGAGTGGAACACAACCGCACGTACTATCGTAAAAAAAACTATCGTAGTTACTCAACCAGGAAAATACCGGGTATTAGCGACCCTTGAAGGAACTCCTCATAATAATCCAAATAAGGTATGCGGTCAGGAGGCTGCTACTTTAATGTCACGCATTATTCTCAATGACAAACCGCTCTCATCGACGAGTGGTCAAGTAAACGCATCTCCTTCAATGGGCCACCTCGTGCGTTTTTTCGATACTCCGGTTACGCTTCCTGCAGGCACCCATAACTTCGAGTTACAGGTAGGAGCCAACTTCTATGGAAGAGTTACGACAGGGGGATGTTGCGGCGATGGCATTATTGCCATTATTCCGGATAAGTGAATCTGATCCCTTACGTTTTTTTTTCATCTAAGATCTTTAAAATACGGTTTCTCATTCGCACTTCTGTAAGTTTTGCAACTCTATCATTTGTTTTTCTAACTCTAAGAAATACGTAAACATTAACCCCCTCAGACAAAAGATAATGTTCAGGAAGCATCTCAAAGTCCGAACTAATCTCCCATTTATTAATAAACACGTCATGAAGTACTTCAACACACTGCTGAACATCGGGCCGTATGTGCCACTGAAAAGGGGTGGGAACTATCACCCACTCTGCTTTCAGAATTTCCTGAATTGGAACATGCTTATAGGAATCTGCATGTAAGATACCCATAACTTTCAATCTTCGATTCTTGCGTCCCATGAGTTGAGTCTCAGCATCAATTAATATCCCCTCATTCAAAATCCCAGATGAACCCGCCACTAGAATAGGACTATCAGAATTGGTTTTTTGTTGAAGGTCTTTTACAAGCTTTACCATCTCTCCATAGTCCGATCGAACAACTGGAACAATCCCTTCTGGGAATAAATATTTGGGGACTGTAGAGCTTCCAAAAAGCATCCAGGCATGAATGAGAGCAATAAAAGAGAGAAAACTTATCGTTAACTTCGTAGCTAACAGGGAATTAAACCGATTATAAAGAATTGAAATAAATCCTAAACACCCGATAGGAAATAACCAAAAAATAGTAACTGCGTAATTGTGTCTAGCACTAAATCCAATAAAAATCCAAACTAGGATCCACATAGCACTAAATAAAATCAAAAACAGAAGAGACTGTAATTTTTCAGAACTAATTCTTTTCCTGCTAAAAAAACTATAAATCCCGATCCCTGAAAGAAGCCACCACAAGGCACCAAAAAATGAAATGAAGTACATAGCTGCAAGACCAACTCCATGGTCTTTAGCCACCTCATAAGAGGAATAGATTTCCCTTAAAGAGGAATCAAAATATCTCGATAAAAACGGACGTCCCAGAGTTACTAAAGTCACTAAAGTGCTTAACCCTAAAATTAAAATTCTTACGATTGCCTCTTTTTTAGTCGCATTGGCCTGAGGTTGATTTGAAGAGCTTAAAAATCCACCCCTGAAAATTTCCAAAACAAATGCAGCCCCTAAAAATGGCGGAAGAACCAATATGAAGTGTCTTCTAAAAAGAAGACTCATAGCCAATAAAACACCGCTTAGACCGCAAAATACCAATCCCTTTTTACCAGGCGAAATAAAAACAAATAAAATAACGGCTAAAAGAACTAATCCAACGCCCCCAATATCCGGACGTCCATCTAAAATCGACCTCCAACAAAAAGGGCTTAAAAGCAAAAAAAAGGCAGAGGTCCAGAAAGTTAATAGTTTTTTAGACTCAACCAATCGACTACAAAACCATGAAACCAAAATAATCGTCGGTAATAGATAGCAAAAGGCCATAGCCAAAACAAATACAAATCTTGATTCTCCAAAATTTTCTACAAATGGAAGTAGGGGAACAGCAAAAAGATTGCTAATTTCATCAGAAAAAGAATGGTAAAGATCTCTTAAAAGATCTAATTTAGAAACAGTATGGAACCGATCTTTCAGCTCAAGAAGAATATTATGATACCCAGCTGAATCCCAGAAATAGAACTCACGTGAAGAGTTCAGATGATATTGAGTTATAAAAACTACTGAAGCACAAGTCAGAGCTACTAGAACTCCATTCAGCAACAGTAGCTCAATGTTTTTTTTAAAAGAGCCCGATTTAGTATTTATCATTTTTAATTGTAAGATTTAGTTAAAAAATTATCATCTACCGTATTAATTTAGTCAATTTACTTGTCTAAATACCAGCGATTCTCGGTGAAGGGACTTGTTTTACTTAAAAATAGAAAAAAGGGGGCTAAATGACTACATTTAACCTGGATTTTTATCCCCTCTTTCCAGTTTTAAGTAAAACAAGTCCCTTCACCGAGAATCGCTGGATTGCTATGTCACAAACTCTTTCTCAAAGAGAACTTAAAAAGAAAATTGTGGCAGAAAGACCTAAAGAGGCAGTGAGAGATAAAATAACTTATCTACAGCCCAGCCAAGTAAAACTCGTGTGTGGTATTTCAGAAGAGCTTATGAAGGAGATTGAGCGAATTAAAGAGCTTGTCTCTCAAAATACGGGAAGGCCAGCAAATCTTGAAGAGACCCTTAAAGCCATGGCTACTTTATATCTTGAAAGAAAAGATCCTATTAAAAAGGCTGAGCGAGTTCTTGCAAAAGAACAAATTTCCTATTCTCCTTCTGCAAAAAGAGAGGGCCCCTCTTTTTTATCCTCTTCTCTTTCCTTAAGGAGAGTAGGTAACTCCCAAAGCAAACGAACTCCCATTCCCGCCCAAATCCGGCACGAAGTCATGAAACGGGACCGTGGCCAATGTACTTTTAAAGATAAAGTAGCTACCCCATGTCAGAATAAAATCTGGATAGATCTTCACCATAGAAAAAGCATCGCGAACGGTGGAGAGCATAGCCTTAATAATATTATTACTCTGTGCCGGCAGCATCACCGGTTCCTTCATCAAAGAATCTTCTAACGAATGGAGAACCCGATACAAAAATCATGACCAATTTAAAAAGAGGTACCGACTCTAAAAAAGAACAGGGACCGTAGCTTTGCAAAGCAAATCGTAGAACTAGCAAGCCGCTATACAACCATTTTGTAAACTGGATAAGTTAAGAGGTTTCAATAGCCTTACAAATTATTCACCGATAACTGCTTTAACTTAAGATTATTTAAGCAGATACGCTCCTCTAAAAAGCCACTATAGAATGTCGGGTATAAAGGATTAGAAATGATTTGAAAAACCTGAAGCCACTTGGCGAGGAAAGTTTTCAGTACAGCGAGTATTCTTGTAAAGAGTCCCCCCATTACCTCGAGTAATATATCCCGTATTCCATCCCGCAATGATAAGGGGAAAATTTTGAGAGAGATTATCAATAGGTTCAAAGCAGTTAACTTGACGTGCTGACCAGCATGGAATGGGAACAGCTGCAGGATGCCCCTGCTTAGAACTCCACATTCGGGTCACATAAACATAATCAAACTTAGATAACCCCGAACAAACGAAACTGATATTTGCAACCTCTCGATAGGTTCTTAAGGTAAAAAATTGATCGGGAGAAACAGCCACACGTTCCTCAGGTTTAATCTGCTTAAGAAGCCTCTCTCGAACAAAGGAAGAGTTTTCTTGAGCAGGTCGATAGATCACAGTAATAAAACTTTTTGCTTCTTGAAAAAATACAGGGAAGAAAGCAACAAAAACTCCAATAAAAGCAAAAGCCCGATTAGATTGTTCGAGTTTTAATTGACTCGCCAAAAAGAACACCGCTATCGGCAAAACTGAAAACCACAAATAATAGGGTTGCAATGACCAAATAAAGGGGGCAATCAATGCAAAAACAATCGAGGAAATTTGAAAAGGATGAGTTTTAAATTTCAATCGCTCTCTCATAAGCAAAGCAACCGATACGGTACAAAACAAACAAAAGACCAATTTGAAGCCCGTTAAAAAATAGTGATTCATGCAATATTGCATTCGAGAAAAAAACTTCGCCCAAGTAACTCCATTAATACCAGGCAGTGTATATGGAATAGATGAAGCATGTGCAGAAACGGAAAATCTTTTGATCACTTCACCATGAGCTATAAGCAAAGGAGAGACACAGGCAGCAAAAACCAATCCAGCTCCACTCCCTATAATTAAAAGTGGTTTTAACTGTCGTAAATTGAAAACAAAATAAGCAAGTATCCCCAATCCAATACAAACACCACAGGCAGGGGAAGCAGCTCCCGTAAGCCCCAGAAGTAATCCCACCCAAAGATATTGATCTCGACTTTTAGCCCGTAGTAAAAACCACCAGCTACAGAGCCCTAAGACAAGTCCTAACTCATCAGGGCGATCATCATCGGTTGAAACTATCGAGGCTAACAGTAGAAACAGAATAGTCCCTACAGCCCATCCCCTGAGCCGTTTATCCTTTAGAGCCTCTTTGAGAGATGGCCAAATAAGAGCCCCCAATAGCAAGGAACGCAAACCTCGCAACAAGCATTCAAACAAAAGAGATTGTTTCAAACCGATTCCAAAGATCTTCATCCATAATCCAAAAACAGTCGGATAGACAGGGGGATAATGCGCAAAAGGCATCTCTTTGTCTAAAGGCATATAGACGAGATTTGAAGCAACTAGCCGACTTTTTAATGCGAAATTAACAGCGGCCTCTTTAAAGAGAAAGACATCTGTTCCAGAAAATCGGCACTCAGATAGAACAATGAACCCCACGATTAAAGCCCAAGCCCCAAAGCTTAATCCGATAACCATTCGACCATATTTCGATGAAGAGTTCATTTATGTTCTTTTCGGCATTTTTAGCCGATGACTTTACGCTCCATTAACGCCCAGCTCCTTAATTCTATTTTCTGGAAGAAATAGATCTTAAACTAGGTTTTTTCACATAGTAAATAGAAGGACACTCTTTACCTGTGATCCAAAAAGACTTTCCATCATAGGCTATTCCATCAATCACAGGGCAACTTTCATCAGGCAAAGCAAAAAAACCCATAATTTTTCCAGTTTTTGGATCAATCGCAAATATTTTTCCTTTCTCAGTTGTAAAACTAGAGCTCCAAATAAATTGTCCATCCCAGGCCAAATCTTCCAAATCCTTCCCCTGTGTCTCAAGTGTTCTAATTAGCTTCAATGTTTTGGGATTAAGAAAGTACAGTTTCGAACTAAAATCTCCAGTAAGAATCAATTCATTTCCATTATGCGCAAGCCCCCAACCATGAACCTCCGGAGTTTCACCTTTTTTCTGAAACTTTAGCTCTCCTTTAGAATTTAAAACTCCACGATAAATTCCATTGTTCGAAAAACTCAAATTCCAAAGAGCCCCTTGAAACCAAGTTAAGCTTTCACTGTAATCTGAACTGGGAACTAATCGACTAAGAATAGTGCCATCTTTGGGATCTATTTTTAAAAGTTGTTTTGGAAGAGCATGCCATAAAAACCCCTCATAGAAATCTAGCCCTTCAGAATAACCTGAGTGAGGAATTTTTCGAATGAGCTCAAGTGTATCCGCAAAGCATACAGCCTTAGAAATGGCCACGCCTAAAAGCGTCACGAGCAACATTTGTCGGCATAAAAAAACGCCATTTTGTGTCATAATTCTTTCCTTAAGATCGAGCCTCAATCTAGATTCAGAGGTAAAATTACCTTTTATTATGTCATCTTTCACCCCATGCCTCATGGCACAGTGCTTGCTTTTTTAAAGTCATAGAAGAGGTTTAAATGAACGTAAGTGAACAGTAGAACGTGGGAAATGCCTCTTCGAAGTTTTAAAAAGGCTTACCCAAAGACTCCATGAGGAGTCGCAAAAACAGGGCCTTCCGACGGTAGCTTTCCTAATTTCCCCAATACCCTGAACGAGAATTCATTTCTCATCCGTCGTCGTTCGGTTCTGGATAGCCTAGAGAGACTCCAGGTCTCTCTAGGCTGTCAAATAACTTAAAGACCCCTACCTCTTTTTCATATTGCTGAGACCAATCAAAATCACTAAGAAAATAATCAACCCTACAATTAATACTTTAATAAGAAGCCACCAATCAAAAGGCGAGGCTCTAGATCTCTCCTCATCCCTAGCTTCACTCAACACCAAATTCTGTTTAGCCCTTTTATCAGGGCTCATATCATCCTGCTTAGTTTTTTTCTGTTTTTCCAGGGCAGTATCTTTTTGATTTCTATTTCCTATTCGATTTTTCGGGGAGTATTCATCGCTAGATCCCTTAGGCCCATCGCCTTTAGCCACAGTCCCATCCCCAGATTGAAACCCATCTGCACTGGTTGCCTCTTTTTTATCCCCTCCTCCGAAGAAATCAGGATCTTGAGCTCCTGAACCTAGAGCCGCTCTTCCACCTCCACCTCCTCTCCCTCCTCCTCCAGGATTTATCGAACCCGGTGCATTAATCTTTTTAGGTTCTTTAATGTTTTTGGGCGCTTTAATCGGTTTAGTCTTTATGTCCTGGGGCGCATTAATATCCTTAGGAGGAGAGATCTCTCCCGGTTCATTAATATCGTCAGTTTTAATCTCTTTAGGCTCTTCTATATTTTTGGGATCTTTTAATTGAGCCAATCTCTCACCTGCAAACCACTCGTTAGGAACAGTTCTCTTATTGTCTTGAGCCAAAAAACTCACAAGACCTTTTTTCTGCCCCTTAAAAAGCTCTATCAAAGGGACTAAAGCAAATTTGTAAACAATAGGAATAAGAACCGCAGCGATAACTGCAGTCATCATTAGATTTTCAACAGTGCCCTGTCCTCGGCGATTAAAAATGGGAAACCTTTTCCGCATTGATATGCCCCTAGGCGTTAAAAGCCATTAAAAGTAGAAATTAGCTACTTAGTAAAATAGGTAACTATCTTCTCTTGTATTTTATCAAATTCACCGTTGGACATCACTACGATGACATCATTTTCTTTTATTTGAGGAAGAGCGAAATTTAATATCTCAGCCACACTGTTAAAACTTTGTGCAATCTTTCCCTTGTCAGTAATCTCTTTCGCTAATAATTCCGATGAGAAACGCTGTTCTTCCAAAAGCTCTGAGCTTCGAAAGGGGGAATTAATACAAATAACATCGCCACTATCGAAAGCTTTGACATATTCTTCTTGATGAACCTTTCGTCGGGCAGTGGCAGAGCGTGGCTCAAAAAAAGCCCATACTTTTCTGCTCCCGTATCTTTTCTTAATTGCACTCAGTGTTGCAGCAACTTCTGTGGGGTGATGAGCAAAATCATCGATAAGGAGAATAGGTTTCTCCAATAAAATCTCTTGGCGTCGTTTAACTCCTCGGAATTTTTCAACGATAGTTCTAATCTTATCCATCGGTAAACCCAAGTTTACAGCCACAACCATTCCCGAGAGCAAATTCACCAGATTATGTTCACCAAACATTTGGGTTTTAAAAGTTCCAATACTTCGATTTCGATATAGCACTTCAAACTCAAGCCCCTTTTCCGTCTCCTCAACTTTCCCAATTCTCCACATAGCTCCAGCTCCCAGACCAAATGTTTGGATAGGGCAAAGAGCTCCAGAGGCCACCTGCATCACAACAGGATCATCAAAACGGGCAATACAAAGCCCATCTCCTGGTAAAAGTGCCACTAGCTTTTCAAAGGAACTTCGAACGTGCTCGAGATCTTTATAAATATCGGCATGATCAAACTCGATGCTAGAAAGAATTAAAAAATGGGGGGCATAATGCAGAAACTTTGGACCTTTATCAAAAAATGCAGAATCATATTCGTCCCCTTCAACAACAAAAAGATCTGAAGAGGTTAAAACACAACCACTATCTAAATCTCTTGGAACCCCCCCAATCAGATAACTAGGATTTTTGCCTAGCTCTTTGAGAAGAAAGCTAACCCAAGAGGTTGTGGTAGTTTTCCCATGGGTTCCGGCACAGACAATTGATGTTTTATCCTGGATTAAGAAGGTTCTTACAGCTTCAGGAAAGGAAACAAATTTAACCCCTTTGTTTAACCATGCCTTAACCTCCGGATTATCTCTTCGAGTTACATTCCCAATCACTACGAGTTCCGCAGAAAGGAGATCGGCAGTCGAAGATTCATAGCCTTCAATCACTTTTATTTTGTTTTTAGCAAGAACCCCTTTCATAGGTTCATACACTTTTAAATCACTCCCGGTAATTTCATAACCGGCATTGGATAACGCAACTGCGAAGGTTCCCATACCCACTCCGCCCACACCTACAAAATGAATTTTTTTATTTCCCATAACTCTCCCAGGATTTAGCCACACAATCATGAATCAGAGGTCTAAATCGTTTAATTCTTTCATCCAGTCGAGAGGGATGAACTCGATTAGTTAATAAAATAACCATTCCCAATTTCTCAGGATCAATCCAGATACTTGTTCCAGGGTAACCCAAGTGACCAAAACTAGTGGCTGAAAAAAGATCTCCTGCCGATGAAAACGCCTTGGATTTCGTATCCCAACCGATTCCCCATGTACTCTCAGGTAAACCCTGTCCGGATTGCACAAACTTTTTTGCTGTCGCCTGAGAAAGCCATAAAGATTTTCCCTGAATCGCTTTCAACCATTCCCTAGCCCAAGGAAGTAGATTCTGAGCAGATGAAAAAAGACCTGCATGAGAACAGACAGGACCTAAATGGGTGGTGTTAAAATCAAAAACCTCTCCTTGTAGAAGTTTTTGCCTCTCCAAACAAAACTCGGTAGCCGCGCAGCTATCAGCTGAAACAGGCCCAAAACAGATCTCTTTTAATTGAAGAGGAAGAACTACCTCTTTTTGAAAAAGATCTTCAATTTTACCGAAGTTGCTTTTAAGCACTTCACCTAAAAGTAAAAAACCCAAATCACTATAAACTGTTTTAAAATTCGCAGGATTTGTTAAAAACAATCTCTCATTTTTAACAAATATATCTATCAACGGCTCTTTAGCTTCTTTATAAAAGGGGTGCCAGGCGATAAGACCTGAACTATGGGTTAATAATTGCCTAAGGGTAAGAGATTTATACCCTGTGTTCTCGAAAACTGAAAAAAAATCCCCTAATGAAGAGGATAGATCCAATTTATTTTGATCCACAAGCCGTGCGATAATACTCGTCGTCGCAATCACTTTAGTAAGTGATCCTAGATCGAAATAGGTGTTTTCAGTTACGTTCTTTGCGAACTCCCAATAACTAGTTTTCCCACCGCACCAATGGGTTAGATCTTGGGCAGACTCCACCACCAACTGATATCCCGAAAACACAAAGGTTCTACAGGCTTCGTTAAGAAGGTTCTCTATTTGAGTTTGATTTATTGAATTCACGTAAAATTGCCGATGAGGTCCTCATAGTCTGAGGTCCTTCAAAAATAAGGTGTGTTTTAGAAAGTTCAAATGCGAATAGGTTACCGAAGTTGCTCAACACATAGAACCATCCCTCAGGTGAAGGTAAAGCAGGCGTCAAAGTACCTGCCCCCAAATTATGAGTTAATACCACTTTGCCATCAGAGGGTCGGACCACATAAAAAGGATCTCCAGAAGTAGTAAAAACTAAATACTCACCTACCTTAGCTGGAGTTAAACCTATACCGTTTTCAAAAGGAGTTTTCCAAACCAGACTTCCTTGAGCTTTTGTTAAACAGTAAAAGTGATTATCTAAACCGGAGAAGTAAATCTTATCATCCTCAACCCAAAAACCGCCATAGCTTCCGACTGGAAAAACCCAGTTGATATTGCCTGTAACCCGATTTAGACCATAAACTTTCCCATCGAAAGTTCCAACAATTACAATCTTCTCGTCAACATAAGGACTCATGTCGACATCGTAAAACCTTTCTTTAGATTTTAGTTTTTTTACCCAAAGAACTTTTCCTTGATTAGCCGACAGAGCGACTAAATCGCCATTTGAGAAGCCCTGAAAAACCTCATTTCCAAAAACAACCGGAGCCCCCATGCCCCTTACGGTCATTTTTTCATCACCTCTATGTGAGTAATGCCAAATTTCTTTTCCTTGTGTTTCTGAAAGAGCATAAAGCTCATCATTCGATGTCATTACAAAAACTTTATCTCTAGAGATAGTAGCTGGAGAAAGCCATTCTCCACCGATCTTAAAACGCCAATAGTCGGAACCATCCCTTGAATTTAGAGCCACCAAATTCCCAAAAAGATCACCTACAATAACTTTGGAGCGCCCATAGCTGAGAGAACCTTCAACCCCAGCAGCCATTTTTCTTTCCCAAAGCTTGTAACCTTCAAATCTATGTATGGCAGAAACCTCTCCTGCAAGGTTCGAAGAATAAACAATATCACCCATAATAACCGGACGGGTCCGCTCTTGAGATGTCTCAAAATCTCTGCGTTTAGTTGAAGCTTGAACCCAATGATGAACGGCTTCAACTTCCGAACGAACTGTCAAACACCCAGTTAATATTAAAAAGGTAAGTGAAAAATATCTCATTAAGATTTAGACTCCCCAAAAAGAGGGCTCTTCAAACGACGAAGATAACTCTTGGCTATTTTTCCATACTCGGTATTAAGAAAATCGGCCGATATTTTTTCATAGGTTTCAATAGCCTTGGCCGAGTCTTTTTTAACTTCATAAACCCGCGCTTGCCCCAAGAGAGCGATAGGTTTTCCTTCAAAGCCTATTTTTGCAGACTCAGCATAATCATTCATAGCTTCATCCCACTTTTGAACCAACTCATAAGCTCCAGCACGATTAATAAGCAACACCCCCTTCTCATTGGGAGAGAGCTTGGAATACTTCAATGCATTCGAATACCACTCAATTGAAAGCGCCGAACTTGAAGAGGATGATTTAGGATCCTTTTCTAAGAGCTTTTTGGCCTCATCAAAATAGTGATCAGCCAATTGAACTGCCACAAACTGACCTAAGGCTACCGAACTATAATCTTCAGCAAGTTTTTTAAACCTATCCCATCGCTCAGTTTCGGAACTCTTCATCACCTGAGCAAACTCTTTCCAACCCTGCTCGTTCTTTGAATCCATTTTCCAACTATAAAAATAGGCCCCTGCAGCGATAACCGCGATAGTAGCAATTCCGGATAAAATTTGTGTCTGGTACCCTGCCATAAGCTCTAAAACATGTCTTCCCTGTTGGAGAAACTCGTCAGGACGATTGAGTTCTTTTCGATCGATTTTAGGTGGTTTAGACATGGGACTCCTTTTGCCTCCAAGACATTTAGATAAGATGGTTAAAAGTAACAAAAAATCGACTAAAGTCAAAAAAGATGAACCGGATTCGCAAATTAACTAGAACATTGCGTTAGGCGCCATTTAGATAGCCCTATTCCTGTATTCTCCCTGTCTACCCCTAAAATGAAATTCCTCGAGGAATATCGACGCAAATTTATCTTTCAGATATAATATAAAAATATTCTTCCTATTTTAAGAAAGAGTCCGTTAATGGCAAAAGTAACCTTATTAACTTCCATTTTAGGGGCCTTAATGATGGCTTTTTGTTCCATCCCCCTTCAAGCCGAAAGCCAAGGAAATGATTATAAAGGGATTACCGATCCGTTTGGCGATCCGTCTAATTACGAATTTTCCGAAGATGAAAAAGAGGACAAAGAGTTTTTCCATTTAGGTAGATATTTAATGCTTGGGGTGGATCTTGGGCTAGGGCTTTATACGGGAGGGCTGGGTAAAATCAGTACCCCAGGGTTCTTGGTTGGGGGAAAACTTGTTTACTTCTTTGATAAATCGATCGCTTTTGAAGCTGCTATTCACTATACAAGGCAGACCAAGACATTACCCATCATAGGAGCCCAAGAAGAGATTATCGATACCACCCTCATTCCAATTACCGGATCCTTTAGATTCTATTTTGATGTTAAAAGCGCCCCTAAAGCAATTGCTGTAGCCAATCCTTATTTGGTTGCAGGGGGGGGGGTCTATATGCGCTCAGAAAACTCTCTGACCGGAGGAGATTCCGCAGCTACCAATAGTTTTGGGGCTTTAATCGGGGGGGGAGCCGAATTTAATATTTACCGTAAGCATATCTATTTAGGTATCGATCTTAGATACCATTTTGTATTTTTCCCAGATGAAGATATCACAACCTTCAATGGCTCAAACATTGAAGCTGGCACCAATGCCGGAGATTATTTCACCTCTCTCATCACTCTAACCTTCAGTTTCTAAAACTTTTCATCTGTCTAACTTTTAGGCAGATAAAATATTTTTCTTCTAAGTTCTTAGACCTATTATCTAAACCTCTATTCAAATCTCTACAGTGTTTTTTTAGCTTTGTTTTATCTAAAATGAAATTACTACAACGAGTGTACAACATGGGAGACATCATGGAACGGCTTAAATTAGGAATCAAATTCTCACTCTTTCTCAGTTTATGTTTATGGATGGTGGGCTGCCAGCAACCCTATCCTCAACAATCTTTGGCGAGAATCAACTCCTCAAACCAATTCTCTCAACAATCATCTCAACAATTTTCTCCCGCGAATTACTCTAATCTTTTTAGTAATTCTAGTAGTTCCACAGTCTCACCTCCCAATGGAGACTCGAGTACTCAAATTGTACAACCCCCTCAGGCTGAAGCAACCTCATGCTCCCGATATACGGCTCCAACCCAACAATTTATATCGGCATGCGGCCCCATTTTGATCCAATATCAAGCAGCTTTATATGAAGAGGCACCCTCATGTGCTCAAAATTTTCAAGCCATTACACCCAACTCCGCCTGTACCACTTTGGTCCCTCAATTAAACAATATGATAAGTGGTTGTAGGATTGTCTTTACTGATTACCAATCTTATTTAGGAGTTAATTGCTTAGAGAGTCTAAAAAGATTACTTAATTCTTAAAAACTCTATCAAACTTTAAATACCACACTCCAGATCACCACAAAGATAGAAAGTCCCAATCGATACCAGGTGAAGATGGCTAGATCCGATTGTCTTAAATATCCCAACATAAAATGTATACTGATCAGTCCAAACAAGAATGCCGAACCAAAACCACTAAGAACATAATTCCAAGAAATATTAGTACCGATTTGATTAATAAGTTCAGGAAGCTTAACGGTCACGGCTCCCAAGATAATTGGAATACAGAGAAGAAACGAAAACTTTGCAGCAGCATCACGACTAAAACCCAATCGTCTACCCATCGCCATAGTAGCTCCAGAGCGAGAAACTCCAGGAATAATAGCAAAAGCTTGCGCTATACCGATTAAGAAAGAGCTACCAAAGCTCATCTCTTCGAATCGCTTAAGATGAGGATAGTGTCCATCAATCCATAAAACAATAAACCCCACAAGCGCTAACATCATAGCAATTAAGAGAGGGGCTCGAAAAGTTACCTCAGCCAAATCATTGAATAAAACACCCGCAATGGCTGCAGGGATAGATCCTATGCCCAACATCCAAAAAAGTTGACGATTAGATTCAAAACCGATTCGTCTTTCTAGAATGCTGCTAATTCCTCCAATGAATATGGCCCAAAGATCTCGATAAAAATAGACAAAAAGCGCACATAAAGTTCCAAGATGTAAAAAGACATCAAACGCTAAACCAGGATCGGTCCATTTAAAAAACCAGGGAAATAAAATCAAGTGAGCAGAAGAGCTCACCGGAATAAATTCGGTAAGCCCTTGAATCATGCCTAAAATAATAGATTGATATAATTCCATGTTTTTACAAGTTAAAGAGTTACAGAATTGTATCGGTGATAGAGCTGTTTTAATAGCTCATTATTTATGGCAGGAATGCAATTATTGTTAATCCCATCCATAGTTACAGCTCGAGTTAGTGAATTCAAAATTGCTTCTTCAGTCGCTTCAATAACCGCCTTATAAACCGGATCGAGAGCCGTATCCCTGATAGCTCTGAGTTCCATTTGAGGTGCGCTTGCGACCCTAGTAACTTCATTTGCAGTTGAAAACCCAATAATAATTTCTCCACTACTATGAGCCCCATAACTCCCCACTCGCCCCAACCCCAATGCAGCTCGTCGACATACTCGATTCATCTGCATATGAGTGAGTGGAATATCAGTCCCCACGACTACAATAATAGACCCGTAATTATTAACTCGGCGGGAGTATTTCCCCTGCGAAGAGGCTAAACCCCTTCCAATGGGAAAGCCATCAATGCGCAAATGTTCCATAAATCCAAAATTACTTACCACCAAAACACCAAGTAAATGTTGTTGTTCTCCAAACTTCAAAACTCGACTGGAGGTGCCCACTCCAGACTTAAAATCACAACAGATCATCCCAGTTCCGGCCCCCACAGAGCCTTCAAGAGGTAAATCATTCTTAGCGTTATCAAACGCGGAAAAAACATGCTGCGGTTTAATGTGAAGCCCCACAGCATCGTTTAAAAAACTATCATCACATTCACCCACAACAGGAATAACAACTTCCTGCTGTTCTCGAATTTCAGGGTATTTTTGCGCCATCCATTTGACCACACAATCACTCACTCGTCCGACGGAAAGAGTATTGGTTAGAGCTATCGGAGTTTCAATAACACCCCACTCCATCACTTGAGTTAGACCTGAGACCTCTCCTGCTCCACTCAAAGTAAAACTGCCACTCACAAGCTTTCGATTGTAAACATCCTCATTGGGAAGAATAACGGTTACACCCGTTCGCACAGGACCGTTTCCAGATTTACGTCTGCCCGAGCCCTCAATCAAAGTAGTGTGCCCCACTTTAACCCCAGAAACATCAGTAATGGAATTTAAAGGTCCTGTAGGAAACTCACCAATAGAAATCCCTAAATCTCTTAAACGGAATCGATGAAGTCCTTCGTCTCGATATTTTTCAAATAAATTACTCATGAAGTCTTACCAAGATTTCATCCTCTCTACATTTCGCCAACGCTGAATTGCGGGGGTAAGAATCCTTCGAATTAAGCTGTCATAAGCCATTCCCGATTTCTCGGCTAAGATAACTAAATCACTAAAATTAGGCGCCAAGCCAGGTAGCGGATTGATCTCAATAAAGAAAATATTCCCTCGATTATCTATTCTAAAATCGATTCTTGCAACATCCCGACACCCCAGAGATGTAAAACACTTTTTCGCAAAACTTATAATTTTCCGATCCATCTCACGTCCTAAACTTACCGGACAATTCAAAGAAAAAATGGGATTATTGGTCGGCTCCACATGTTTAGCCTCGAAAGAGTAAACGGGATATTTTCCCCCTTCAGAATTAAAAACTATCTCCATAGGACCTAAAACTTTAAGGGTACTATTGCCTAGAACACCAATCGTAAATTCACGTCCTTCAATATACTCTTCACATAAAATAGGTTCGCGAAATTTTTTCCATTGACGACTAGCCTCTTGTTCTAGTTCCTCTTGAGAACTCACCACACAGGTGTCCCCAATTCCTTTGGAAGTCCCTTCGTGGTTAGGTTTGCAGATGACCGGAAATCTTAGTCCAGGCTCCACTCCACGTGCACTTCCCTGATACAATCGATATTGAGGGGTTAAAATCCCGTCTTGGCTTAAAAGTTTTTTAGTAATAGCTTTATCTAAAGTAATAGCTAAACAGGTCGCATCACTCGCGGTGTGTTCAATTCCTAAGAGATCACAAATGGCTGGCACTTGGGCCTCTCTCGCCCTCTTGTTCGACCCTTCAGCAATATTAAAAACAACATCTACTTTGGACTCTTTTAAGTTCTCCATAAGTTGCTTATTAGCTTCAATGGGAACCACCGTTAGACTGAATCCTTCTAAAGTTCTTCTAAGAGCGTCCACCGTTCGTTGCGAATCAAACTCAGCCTCATGTTCATAATTAGGATCTGAGATATCCTTGCGACGCAAATTATAAACCAACGCGACATTAGGATTTTTTAAAGTACGTAATCGTTTTGGAGATCGGCTCCCTTTCCCAGTCAGCTTAAGTCGGGTAGTAGCAGCCTCTAAGATCTTTAAAATGGTCTGATTGTAATCTAATCCCAAACATTGAGTGGCTTCAAAAACACCCGCTCCAGGTTGAAGACTAGGCAAAGCATTCAGCTCTAAAAAATAGAGTTCTCCTTCGGGAGTTAGACGAAAGTCTGCCCGCGCAAAATCAACTACCCCCAATGCCGGAACAATCCGCTTCATCATTTCAATAAGAGCTAACCGAATACTGGGATCAATAGCTGCCGGACATTTCACTGAAACGGCATCATCATAAAAGTTCTTAAGATCGTAATCGTAAATAAACTCAGTCCCCTCTTTGAGACTTTGCACAACATACTCTAATGATTCCAGAACTCCAGACTCTCCCAAACCCGCGATATAAGGAACCGAAATATCTCTTCCTGGAATGTAGCGTTCTATTAAAATTCCCTGTGGGAAGATCTTTAAACATTCGGTTCCATACGCTAAAAGCTCATCGGCATCTTTGCAAACCGAACGACTTGTTATCCCTTTGCTAGAGCCTTCATAATTGGGCTTCACAAAGGCCGGATAAACGATCTCCCGACGAATACTATCGAGTTCATCGACAAAGTTTACGAAATAGCCCTCAACTACTGGGATTTTTCGGCTCGCTACCATCTGTTTAGTTAAAAACTTATCTAGTGTAAGAAAACAACCATAGGGTCCCGATCCCACATAGGGAATTTGCAACTGTTCAAATAACGTAGGGCCTAAACTTTCACGACCTACTCCATAATACCCTTCAGCGGTATTAAAAATAATATCCGGTTTTACTGTGATAAGTTTTGAGATCGAACCCGAAAGATTTTCTCCAGACATATCAACATCAACAACTTCGTGACCGCCTGAAACTAGGGCATGATGAATAGCGCTGACAGTTTCTGGAGTGTCAAATTCGGCCTGTTCTAACGATGAGTTGGTTTTTTTATTAAAAACAAATGCGATTTTCACTTAAAGTTTTTATCCTTGGTTTTAGAAATTCGATTATAGGCTCAATTTTAAAAAAGAGCATGTAAATAGTCAGCTGCTAATCGACAGGTTTTTTCCTGTGAGTAATCTCTAGTTCCCGATAAGGGGGGGGCTACCTCAACCACATCCCCACCAATCAAGTAAAACTTTTGTCGAACAGCTGCTATTAATCCTTGGACAAATTGAGGTGATAGCCCCTTGGGCTCAGGAGTTCCGGTCGCAGGTGCACTCACAGGATCGGTGCCGTCGATATCATTAGTAATATAAATTTTCTTAACCCCGCTTTTTAAAAAATATTGAAGAACTTGGGTCACAACCTCAATCTCTCTTCCTGGAACCTCTTCAGCCCAAACTTGAAGAAGAGGAAACTTATCCATCCAATACTGTTTCGTTTTTGTAGATGTTCGAACCCCCACTTGAACCATATGATGGGGTTTCATTAATTTCGCGGCATGCCCCGCCCAAGTAGCAAAGCAGTACTTAACCCCTAATCGGCTTTCCATAAGATCACTGTGAGCATCAAAATGTAAAACTCCGAAATCCCCTCCATATTTTTTGTGACAATGAACCATCGCTGGCCAAGTTACACTATGGTCCCCCCCAATCACAAAAACTTTCAAATCAGCATTGAGTTCCATCAGAGCCACATAAAGAGCCTCTGTGATAGAGAGTGGGGAGACAGGTAATTTTTCATTTCGACCCGGATATAATTCAGCACGACTGCTTTCAATCTGAGAATCACTCAACATTTCATCATGTAAGAGTTGAGGAACCACAATGATATCCCCAATATCAATGATCCCTTTAGGATAGGACTTATAATGAGTAAGATAAGCCTCCCTAACTCCAATAGGGCCAAAATTGGCCCCCCGCAAAATTCCAGCTCCAGTATCTGAGGGGACTCCAAGAACAACCCCTTCTACCCTTCTAATTCGTTGCAAACTTTCTTCCCACGCATCGGTAACCTCTTTACTCGACTCGGTTCCATAAAGCTTTTTAAGTACTGGAAGCGCATATCCACCCCCCGTTGAATTGGTGTGAAGACCTCGTCCAGGAGGTCGCAAAAAAAGTCTTAGTCTGTCAATAGCTGAAATAGTCATAAAAGTTAGTGTAACCCACTTCAAATTCTTATGAAAACCGGTTTTTTTCCTTGTAGAGAAAGGTAGTTTCTTTTATTAAAACGAACATGCCTTTAGAGCTAACGGGACTCACAAAAACCTACAATAAAGATGGAAGTGGATTTCATTTATTTCCCGTCGATCTTTCTATTGAAACCGGAGAATTTTTCTGTCTGCTAGGTCCCAGCGGTTGTGGAAAAACCACCGTCCTAAGGCTTATTGGAGGGTTTGAAACCCCGAACTCAGGCAAAATAACTTTAAATGGGAAAGATATTACCCATCTCCCCCCCCACAAGAGAAATCTTCATACTGTTTTTCAACGCTACGCCCTATTTCCCCATCTTTCTATTTTTGAAAATATAGCCTTTAGCCTTCGTTTAAAAAAAGTTACCCGAAATGAAATTCAGGAACGGGTCTTAGAGGCCCTAAGACTTGTTCAGATTGAAGATCTTAAAGATAGGCGAACCTACCAGATCAGTGGGGGGCAAGCTCAGAGAGTGGCTTTGGCTAGAGCCTTAGTCGACCAACCTGAAGTCTTACTTTTAGACGAACCCTTATCGGCTTTAGATCCCGAACTTCGAGTTAAGATGAGAGAAGAGTTAAAAGCTCTTTGTAAAAAAGTAGGTCTCACTTTTATTATGGTCACCCATGATCAAGAGGAGGCTCTTCAACTCTCTGACCGAATGGCTGTTATGCGAGACGGACAGTGTCTGCAAGTAGGCACTCCTAAAACTATCTACGAAGATCCCATCGACCCCTTTGTCGCAAGATTTATCGGGCAAGTGAATGAAATTACCGGAGACTTAACGGGAGAGACTCCTGAGACTTATGCCCTACAATCCTCTTTGGGGACTTTCAGAGTTAAAAAGAATGGTCACCCCTTAAGCAAACGACTTAACCTAATTTTAAGACCTGAGAAGATGAGGCTTTTAAGGCAACGATCTCAAATTCAGGAAAACCTTATTGAAGGTAGTATTTGCGATCTAACCTACTTAGGATCCCGTACTGAGTACACGGTCAAAGTCAAAGATGCGACATTTAAAGTTTTTGAACAGGAACTTGAGCGCCTTAAAAAGCGAAAACTCAATGTGGGAGACAATGTTTATCTTACATGGAGAACTGAAGACGCTATTTTGTTGAATACTCCTAACTCTTAAGGAATTAAAACAACTTTGGATTCAAAATCTACAACTACAAAACCCATTCCGATAACGGCGATGGTCTTTATCGGTTGGCTTTTCTTGATGACGTTTCTTCCGTTTCTAATCATTCTTGGAATGAGTTTTTTAGAAAGAACCCCTGTTGGAACTCTCTCTTTTCATTTTAATCTGAATAATTACATAAGAAGTTTTCAGTACATCTATTTAAAAGTTCTTTTTAAGACCGTGTGGATAGCCTTAATAGCCACCTTAAGTTGCTTAGCCGTGGGCTTTCCAGTGGCCTATCATTTGGCCAGAAGTAAAGGCTGGATGAAGCAACTAGGCTTGGTGTTACTTTTCATTCCCTTTTGGACCAACTTTATTTTAAGAATCTATGGTCTCGTTTCTCTATTGGGAAATCATGGCCTCATTAACCAAGTTCTACTCCATTTTGGAATCATCAAAACCCCTATTGAAATTCTTTACACTCGAACTGGAGTTTATATAGGGCTCTTATACAACTATTTGCCCTTCTTAGTAGTTCCCATCTTTTCCTCATTGGAAAAGTTAGACCCCTTACTCCGAGAGGCCGGATTTGATCTCGGAGCAAATCGAATTCAGGTTTTTTGGAGAATTGTCATTCCCAACATTAAGGAAGGGGTTTTCATTGGCAGTCTCTTTGTCTTTATTCCAATGCTTGGAGAATACGTAATTCCCGATCTTTTGGGCGGGGCCAAAGAGGCCTTTCTAGGAAATGTCATGGTTAACCAGTTCTTTGTCATGCAAGATTGGCCCTTTGGTTCAGCTATTGCGGGACTCCTCTCAGTACTTTTGCTAATAACCCTCTGGCTTCAAACTCGCTGGTCACGAACCCCTGGCTTAAAGATGGAAGGATTAGATGCGTAGATCTAACCCTTTTGTTGCAGCGATCTTTTTCATCGCTATTTTTCTTTTATATACCCCTTTGTTCTATCTCATCTTACAAACATTTCTAAACAATCCAAATGACCTTAAAAGCGGTTTTACTCTTAATTGGCTCATCAAACTTTTCCACAGCCCCTCTTTGTGGGAACCCTTGATGACCAGTCTAGAGATTGGAATTCTTTCGGCCTCCTTAGCGGTGACTGTGGGAACTCTAGGAGCCGTAGGATTAGTTGAGTTTGCCTCATTACTGCCCGTTTCTATTCAATCTCTTATCATGTTGCCCATTTTACTCCCCGAAGTTATTACCGGCCTGTCTTTGCTCCTGTTTTTTCTACTTCTTAGAGTAGAACTCGGGTTTACAACCGTGGTGATGGCTCACGCCAGTTTTAGTGCTAGTTTTGTGTACTTTATTATGTTGGAGCAGTTAAAAAAATTGGACCCTCAAATGGCCGAGGCGGCCCAAGATCTAGGGGCTAAACCCCACGAAATTTTATGGAAAGTCACTTTACCCAATATCATTCCAGGACTGATGGGAGGGTGGCTACTCGCCTTTACTTTATCTTTTGACGACTTCCTTATTTCTTTCTTTACAAGTGGAGCTGGACTTACCACTCTACCTCTTAAGATATACTCACTCATGAAAATTGGGGTAACTCCGGAACTCAATGGACTCTCTTTTCTCATGATCTGTATTTCTACGTTTCTTGTTCTTCTCTTAGTATCAAAGGAGCAAAGTCGCAAATGGGTCTTAAGAGGATAGTTGTTTTAGTCATTGTTTTAGGTTTAGTTACTACCAGTCTAATCTACCTAAGAGCCCGTAAAACTTCTCCCCCTAAGCTGCGAGTTTCCACTTGGAGCAACTACTTTCCGGACTCAATCATTCGTGACTTCACCCAAAAGACAGGAATTAAGGTTGAGCTATCGTATATCTCAAGTAATGAAGAGCTCTTTGCTAAATTGAAAGCAGGAGCCACAGGTTTCGATATTGTTCAGCCCTCCGATTACATGATTCGACAAATGAAAGCTCTGTCGATGCTCTCAAAGTTAGACCTCTCTTTACTTCCTCATTTGAACCACCTGGACGAATACTATCGAAATCTACCCTATGATCCAGGTAACGAAGTTTCGGTCCCTTTTAATTGGGGCACATCTGGCATTGCCATCAATACTGCCCGAGTTAAAATCCCCGCCCAAGGAGTCAGTTGGAGTCTGCTTTTAAACTCAAGTTTTCCCAGACAAACCTCTCTCTTAGATGACATGAGAGAAGTTTTTGCAGGAGTTCTTTTCTTAAATAACCTCTCACCTAATACTGCTGAACTTAAATCCTTAGAAGCAGCTAAAAAACAGATCTTTCACATCAAAGATAAAGTCCTTCTATTCACTTCAGAGCCGAAGCCTCTATTGCTCAAAGAAGAAATTGTTATTGCTCATATTTATTCGAGCGATGCAGTTCAAGCCCATGCTCAAAATCCTAATATCCAGTTTTTCATTCCCAAAGAGGGTGGAATTATATGGACTGATAACTTTGCAATTCCCTCCTCTAGCCAGCATAAACTTGAAGCCCATGCTTTCATTAATTATTTCTTAAATCCAGACAATGCTCTAGCTACGGTTCGCCAAAGCCACTTAGCGACCCCTAATAAAACTGTTAAATCAATGTTGTCTATTGAAGAAAAAAACGATCCCAATATCTATCCTCCACCAGAAATTTTTAAGAAATTGTTTTTTCTTGAAGATCTAGGGGACACTCTTCCTTCTTTAAATCAAATGTGGACAGAACTTAAAAGTTAAATGCGCTTTGTACTATTTAAAATACTGCTTGAGCTTTCAAGGCCTCTAACTCTTGTTCTCCTTTTACTAACTTTAGTTATTATTTTGTTTCAAAAAAAGAAAACAATAGCGGCTCAAGCAGTCCTCTTGTTCTGTTGGATTTCACTTTTTATCATGAGTAATCAGGGAACTAACCATGGGTTCATAGCCTCTTTAGAACACCAATTCCCTGCTCTTAGTATCGCCACCACTCCAACGGCTGAAGCTATCGTTGTTCTTGGGGGCACTTTATCCCGCCTTACCCCCCCCAGAATACAATCCGAAGAGTCTAAGGGATCCAGATTGGCTTATGCCGTAAGGCTTTTTCAGCAAGGCAAAGGCCCCTTAATCCTCGTAAGCGGGGGGAGCCCTTACAAGGATATTCACGGTCAAATGAGAACAGAGTCCTTAGACATGAAAGATTACTTAATCTCTTTCTCGGTTCCAGAAAACCAGATTCTCGAAGAAAACCAATCCAGAAACACAGAGGAAAACGCCCTATATTCAGCCCGTCTTTTAAAGGAAAGAAATATAAAAAAAATAATTCTAGTCACTAGCGCATTTCATCTACCGCGTGCCATGACTTGGTTCAAAAAATATAATCTTGAGATCATTCCATTTCCTACCGATTTTAAAGACGCAACAGGCGAAAACTACTCTAATCTAATCCCTAACGCTGAAGCACTTGTTGATTTTTCCTTAGCTCTCAAAGAATATTTAGGAATTCTAACCCTTAAAGTTTTGTAACTATTCACCACATTTGATTTAAAAAATACGGATGACTATTTTTGAACTAGGGTGAATAGTTCCCGTTTTTTTGTTCTTCTTGAGCTGAAATTACATTATTCAAAACTGACCACAAGGGTTTGGTTTTAGGCACCATGTCTCCTTTGAAATACCACCAGAAGTATCCTCCAATAAAAGAGGGAAGTGAAAGATTTAGGGAGTAATATCTCTTTATAAGTTCCGCTTTTTTCTGTTCATTTCGAGTGCCGCATTCACCTACTCCGACCTTGGAGTTCGGAAACATTGTAGCTAACTTTGACATAACCAACGGCCAATTAGGTTGATAGTTATTACAATCCTCCTCGTAATAGCTTACTAAGACGTAATCAAGGCCGGTCTTCATGCGACTGGGAATATTAGTTGCCGCCCAAAGAAACATTTCATTGGAGGGTTTGGCCCAGCAATCCGGATTATAATAAAGGGTCAGGGCAGTTCTTTGGGATTTCGCTTTTACTATGTCATAAGCCGCCGCCATTTTTGCCACAACCCTAGGTGTATACCCTAACCATTCCCCATTGATCTCATTACCTATCTCCCAAATATCTATTTTATCCCCCATTACATTCAAATACTCAGTAGTTCTAGCCTTGTATTGAGCTAAAGAGTACTGGCTAACATAGTAGGAGTCCAATAGCTCCCCCATCACAAAACTCTTCTCATAAATTTTTCTTACCGCATTTAAATATAAAGTTGCAGGCTGCCATTCATCAAAGACCACACGGGTTATCGGTTTTTTTCCTAAACTTCCAATCGCATCCAAAGTAGCTGTTAGCCCCCCGATTGAATCCAAGGTTATTCCATAAAGCTTTGATGGGAGAGGTCTTAAAAAGGGCTTCGCGGTCTGTTGTACGGGAACTTTATCTACAGGAATCTGATCTATGGGAATCTGATTTATTAGCTCTTGCTCTGTGGGAACCTGCTCTACTAGAGGAAAACCATTGCAGTTGATTAAAAACATTAAAAATACAAAAGATTTTACAAATGAATTATACATTTTTTACCTCAGTTTTTTAATCTTAATTACAGATAGGCATATCTTGCCCCACCTCTGTTCTTGTAATCGCTAACTTATAAAGAGCCTCTGCCGCACCTATAGAGGCTTTTTTCTCGAAAACAAAAGCTTCAGCTATATGAACATTAGCTTCTCTTGATTTAAATTCTTCTCTAGGCATGACCCCCCTGGCGAATAGGTTTTTTCCAATATCATATTTAATCCACTCCAATTCCAGAACAGCTTCAGCTTTCTTAAGCTGAGCCTTACTTTCATGCACTCGCTGCAGATAGAGATCCACATAGGGATTAGAGTTACTTGAAGGGGGTTCTACCGCTTTGATGGGTAGAGCCCAAAATAGGAATGACAATAAAATTAAAGTTTTCAAAGAAGTCACTTAGGTTTCCTCCTTTCAATCAATAACTATTTTGCTTATAAATTAGATAATAAATTTCAGTCAAATGAGGAAATGAGCAGATTTGTAGCGCTTAAGCTTGCCATTTTTTGAGCCAATATTTCTGCACTCGACGTCTCACTTATTTGTTAGAGATCCCAATATATTGGAATTAATAACAAGCAATCGAGGAGTTTTTTTGACCTACGAAATATTCCCGAGCAATCAGAGAGAGGGAAAAGCCCTTATTAAGATTGTTAAAAAGATTAAGAATGTGATGAGGGTGACTGTAAAAATTCCAAACACACAAAAGCTTTTACAAATAAATTATATATTTTTTTTACTTCAATTACAGATAGGCATATCTTGTCCTACCTCTGTTCTTGTAATCGCTAACTTATAAAGAGACTCGGCCGCACCTATAGAGGCTTTTTTCTCAGCAATAAAAGCTTCAGCTATACGGAAATTGGCTTCTCTTTCTTTATACTCTTCCCTAGACATGGCCCCCTTAGGAAACAGGTTTTTCGCAATATCAAATTTAACCTGCTCCAATTCTAGAACAGCTTCAGCTCTCTTAAGCTGAGCCTTACTTTCATGCATCCGCTGCAGATAGAGATCTACATAGGGATTAGAGTGATTCAGAGGAAAATCTTCCGCCTTAATGGGTAAAGTCCAAAACAACAACAACAAAATTAAAGCTTTTAAAGATCCCATTTAAGTTACTTCCCTTCAATTAAACTATAAAAAACACGTTTCCCGTGCTTTCCCTTGCTTATAAACAGTCTATAAACTTGTCAAATGAAGAAACGAGCAGATTTAGTTCCCCTAAGCCTGCCATTTTTTGAGCCTATATTTTTGAGGAAGAGAGGGTAAAAACCTCTCACTTCTAGGACAGAGCCAATTAAAATACAAGATGTGCCACAGCGCTGCTATGCCGTCTTTCCAGGTAATTTTCTTCCCCTCTAAATAACTACGAGGGTAATAACTTATAGGTAATTCCCAAACAATAATCTTAAGGCGAGCCAAATGGGCCGTGACCTCTGGTTCAAATCCAAATCTTTCACTCTTCAATCTGATATTAGCAATGATATCTCTTCGAAACGCCTTATAACAGGTTTCCATATCCGTAAGATGGAGCCCACTCGCTAGATTACTTAATAAAGTTAAAATTCTATTCACTAAATAATGATACGTTCGATGAGCTTGCGAAACATTTTGGCGAAAACGGCTACCAAAAACCACATCGGCCCTGTTCTCTAAAATGGGATTAACCAGAGCCGAAATTTCCGAAGGAGCGTACTCGCCATCAGCATCCTGCACAATCAGGACAGCCCCAGTGGCTAGAGTAATAGCCTTCTGAATAGATATCCCTTTTCCTCGATTCACTTCATTTCGAAATTGTTGAACACTGATATGTCTTGAGGCTAACTCATCTTTTTTCGTTATCCACCATTTCTGAAGTAACTCCCACGAATGATCTTTAGAACAGTCATCCACTAAAACAAGCTCGATAGGCCATGCCCATGGAACCGCCACCACACTATCTAAAAGCGAAATAAGATTATCTTCTTCGTTATAGATTGGAATAAGTAGAGAAAGAGCTGGCTCAGAAGTCATAGAAAGCTTCTAGCACCAGTCAACTCATGTGGCAAATAGCCGAACCTGTTTTTTAATTACGTTCATTACCTCGAAAAAAGACACGAATCGTCTGCTTTTTAAGCCCGAGACTGTCTTTAAGAGCTCCCCCAATGTATTTTTGGTAACTCTCTGGGAGATTACGCTTTCTATTCATAAAAAATACAAAGGTTGGAGGATCCACCCGTACCTGTGACGCGTAAAGAATGTTAAAATTGCCTCTACCTGCATTGGGAGGTGGATTACGCTGAATAATTTTTTCCACGATCTCATTGAGCTTAGAAGTTTTGATACGCTTATTGGCCTGTTTCACCAATTTTTTGGCCAGAGGCAAGAGCTCTCCTATTTTCAGCCCCGTTTTTCCACTGATAGGCATTGTGACAAAATGGCTCAAATAATTTCTAAAATCAGAGTTCTCAATATAATCTTTCTTCTCCTGTGCACTTAAGATATCCCAAAAATTCAACAAAATAGCCGCAGGTCGCCCCTCTCGCTCTAAAAGCCCTAGTAGCCTCATATCTTGATCCGTAATTTGTTCCGAACAATTAATAAGAAGAAAAACTACATCACTCTCACGAATGGTTCGAGTGGTGGCTTGAATTGAGAAGGTTTCAATATCTCCCTTTTTAGCTCTAGGACGCCTCATCCCTGCAGTATCAACGATTCTTACCCATCCATCTTCAGTTTCGAATTCATGGCTCACAGGATCTCTAGTCGTTAAAGCCTCTGGACTCACTCGAGAAACCTCTTTTTTACAGAGACGATTCATGAGAGTAGATTTTCCCGTATTAGGTCTCCCTATAAGAGTTAGCTTAATAAAGGGCTCTTTCGCTACTTCAGCCGTACCGGCTTTCGCGAGGCACCACTCCTTAATAAAACTTAAGTTAGTTCGATGGGAGACAGAGACTGTCACATACTCTTTAAATTTTAATTTTGCGAATTCGCTCTCTTCGAAGGCCCGTTTAGATTCACATTTATTAATGACCAACAATACTGGCTTTTGACTCACATGTATAACTCGAGCAATCCACTCATCGAAAGGGGTCATCCCAGTAATTCCATCGACCATGAACAAACAAACATCTGCGGCTTCAAGGATTTGGTGAAGAACCTTACTATCCCCTTCCCCATAGATTCCTTGAGAGTCCAGGAGCATTAAATTAGCCCAATCTACTTTTTCTTGGATAAGATCTAATGTAGTTCCAGGTTCATCGAACACAATAGTTCTTCGATAACCCAAAAGCACATTAAATAGAGACGACTTTCCAACATTGGGACGTCCAACTAAAGCTACTTTCAGCATGATTACTCCAACTCCAGATAAGAGTTTAATTGCCGGCTATTTTCTTTCCAATCTTTCTGAACATCGACAAAAAGTTTTAAACAAACCTGATGCCCCAACATCGTTTCAATCTCTTTTCTAGCTTCAATTCCAATTCGTTTAAGCATTTCTCCGCCTCTGATCTCCTGACCGATCCTCGCCCGAATCACCTCCAGCAAACCGATTCCGGCGTCTTCGACCATATTCAGCACATGGTCGAAGCCCTCCGCCCCGCCGTAGTAGGGATCCGGCAC
>SXPJ01000007.1 GCA_005776395.1 Bdellovibrionales bacterium
AGCTGGTAGCCCCACTTTCATATCCAAAGTCTTGAATGAGTCCATTTTTTATCATGCCCTGTGGCTCACCGAGAATTACTGCCGTTTGTTTTCCATTTTTGTTAATCATAAGCTCATGATATAGAAGCACTTCTTGGAGTCTGTGTTATGAAGTTTTTAGTTCTGTTTTTTTTACTCTTCTCTAGCTTTCAGGCCTTGGCCAGCTTTAGCGAGGTTGAAGTTTGTTATAGCCCCACAACTTTTAGAGAAGAAGCCCCTCCCCTATTGGGAGATGGGCTGGATTTTCTCATGGGAACGATGAAGGTAAAACACACCTGGATTCGAACTCCTTACAAAGAGATGGGGATGGCCTTAAAACCCGGAACAGGAATATGGACCGAATGGAAAGATCATACTGGCACTGGGGATTTTGAGGATTCCCAATGCCACTTCATTGCTGATTGTGATCTTCGTTGTGTCGAAGATAATCTTATCGAAGGCAAATCTCTGGGAATCTATGGGGCCTTTAATACCTGTCACGATGCGGTCGTCAGAGTGCTAAGTCGCTGCCAGTGTCGCAACACCTGCCTTCGCAAGCAAACCTACTGGCCTTACACATGTCTAGACTGGAGCTGGCCCCGATTGGGTCATGATTTTAAACTTCGTTTTAATTTTTAATATCTGGCACACCCTATAGTGTGCCAGATATTAACTCTTAATCTCACAGTAGAACTAGAGCTACTTTATTTTCGATTCGATAATTTTTCTAATCGAACAGCCTTCTCTGAAGCCGATTCAATCATCTCTCGAATTCCGCTAAAATTTCCTCTACAAGATTTAATAGAATTATCAAAGCATTGATTAGCCCCTAAATTCGTTTTGAGATTACAGTAATTGGTACTTTCTTGGACACAGTTTGAATAATTAGCCCCTACTCCACGACAACTAGCGTTAGCTACCGTAAAACACTGATCGGGACCATAAGTCGTGATTAGATCACAGTAGTTAGTGACCTCTTGAATACATTTTTGACTTACCGAATTGTTCCCTGATCCACCACCAACCCCACAAAAGTAATTAATTCCATCCACATTGACACTAATGTGGGAATGTTCCGCTCTCAAAAGGGTTGCTGTTAATAAAAAAAGTAGCCCTATCATCTTTTTCATAAAATTCTCCTTGAAAAGACTCATTAAACAAATGTTGGACCTGATTTTACCCAGATCCCTTGAAAATGATATGGTTATTTTCCTCTTGAAAGTAAGGTTAGAACAAGCTCCGCATTGATTTATAAGTAGCCTCCCGTTTATTCAATAAAGCCATAAAAAAAAGCAACCCGAACTTTTCATTTATTCTAATTACAGATACAATTAGCCCTCTTATAACTTAATTAAACTATTGAAAAAATTCTATGTTTAGACTCTTCTCCATTCTTGTAGTTGCTATATTTTCAAATCCCTTATCCTGGACAATAACTAAGGCCTATGCAGCTAAAAATAAAATTATCTTAACGGGCTCTAGTACGGTCGCGCCCCTTGTCTCTGAAATTGCAAAAAGATTTGAAATCCAACATCCAGGGATCAGAGTCGATGTACAATCTGGAGGATCTTCCCGAGGGATTGCAGATGCTAAGCAGGGGCTTTCTGATATCGGAATGATATCTCGAGAGCTAAAAAATGAGGAGAAGGAGCTTTTTGCTTTTACGATCGCTAAAGATGGGATCTGCATCATTGTTCACAAAAACAATCCTGTCTCCACTTTAACAGATCCTCAGATTATCGATATCTACACAGGTAAGATCTCCAACTGGAAACAGGTCGGAGGAAAAGATGCCCCGATTACAGTTGTTAGCAAAGCTGAAGGACGATCTACTTTAGAACTTTTTTTAAACCACTTTAAATTGAAAACTACTGAAATAAAGTCTCAAGTGATAATTGGGGATAACCCACAAGGGATCAAAACGGTCGCAGGAAATCCTAATTCGATAGGCTATGTCTCCATAGGATCCGCTGAGTATGACTTTGAAAATGGAGTTCCCATCAAGCTTCTGCCAGTAAGCGGCATTATAGCCAACAGGAAGAATGTAAAAAATGGAAGTTTTCCACTCTCTCGCCCCTTAAATTTAGTCACAAAAATAAAGCCCACAGGGCTTATTAAAGAGTTCATTAACTTCTCCTCTTCAAAGGATGTGAATGATATTATTAAAGAACAATACTTTGTTCCTGTGGCCGAGTGATAGAATTCTTGTCTGGGTTCTACGGTTCTGTGCAGTGATCGCAGCCATGATCGTTTTTCTCATTCTTCTTTTTCTGCTCAATGAATCTATCCCAGTTTTAAAACACGTCGGAATGAGTCGATTCTTTTTTGACTCAACTTGGTCTCCCACCGAAGGGCTCTATAATTTACTACCCATGCTCTGGGGAACTCTGTTTGCAATGGTAGGTTCGGTTTTAATAGCCACACCTCTTGGCATTATTTCCGCCCTCTTCTGTCACTTCTACGCCCCAAAACCTATCGCTCATATTTACCGACAGATAATTCAACTTCTTGCCGGAATCCCATCGGTTGTTTACGGATTTTGGGGATTGGTCGTTTTAATTCCTCTTATTGGTCAAATTCAACCTCCCGGGCCAAGCCTTCTAGCTGGGATTTTGATTCTTACGATCATGATTCTTCCCACTCTCGCGCTAAGCGCAGATGCCAGTCTAGCTAATGTTCCCTCCTCCTATTTAAAAGGATCCGCCGCACTTGGACTCTCTCGCTGGGCTACTATCCGTGGAGTTGTACTTCCAGCTGCAAAATCGGGCCTTTTTACAGGAGTCATTCTTGAGATTGGACGAGCTATTGGAGAGACAATGGCTATTTTAATGGTTTGTGGAAATGTAGTCCAAACACCGAAAAATATTTTTGAACCCATGAGAACTCTAACAGCCAATATTGCTCTCGAAATGGCCTACGCTTTAGGCGATCACCGTTCAGCACTATTTGTGAGTGGCCTTATCTTAATGCTTGTAATCACAGGGCTTGTCATTTGCGCTGAAATTTTAAGTCGAAAGATTATTTATGACTAAAAGTTCATGTCGCAAAGAGAGACTCGTAACTTCATTAATCTGGCTTTGCGTTCTTTTAATCTCTGCAGTCTTTTTTTGGATTTTTGGAGAGATCCTTTGGAACGGGGGAAGTAAACTCACTTTTGATTTTCTAACTCTCGCCCCCAAACAGGCGGGACGCGGAGGGGGCATCGGCCCCATTCTAATCTCAACTCTCTGGATTGTGGGGGTTGCTATGGCAGTTTCAATTCCATTGGGTGTAGGTGCGGCCATTCTTCTTTCTGAATTCAAATCCAGTGAAAATATTTTTATCTTACTCATCCGACGTAGCCTTGATGTATTGGCCGGAGTCCCTTCTATTGTATTTGGTCTCTTTGGCAACGCCTTTTTCTGTAAAACCTTAGGGCTTGGTTTCTCTATTCTTTCGGGAGGACTGACTCTAGCCTGTATGGTTCTTCCTATTTTAATCAGATCTACTGAGGAGGGGTTTCGTTCAGTTCCAGAGGACTATCATCTATCAGCAGCCGCATTGGGACTATCTCGCATCTCAACACTTTGGAATCTTTTGCTTCCTGCCGCCGTCCCGGGTCTTATTGTGGGCATAGTTCTAGGTGTTGGACGAGCCATGGCGGAAACCGCAGCCCTTATTTTCACAAGTGGCTATGTGGACAGAATGCCAACCTCCTTTCTTGATTCTGGCAGAAGCCTTTCGATTCATATTTTCGATCTTTCGATGAATGTTTCTGGCGGAGATCCCAATGCCTATAGATCGGCCTTTGTTCTCATGCTTATTTTAGTTTTAATCAACGCCCTTGCTTCTTTCACTGCTAACTATTTTTTCAAACGGAGAATTATCACGGTATGAATATTACAACTGATTCAGCCTATCCCTGGAGCCCTCTTGAAAAACGCCCAGCTTGTTGTGAACCCAAATCTTTTTTAGAGATAAAAAACTTAAGTCTCTCTTATAAAGGGGAAAAAGCTTTTGAAGGGGTTAATCTTGATCTTTATCAAGGATGTATTACAGCTCTTGTAGGCCCTTCTGGATGTGGAAAAACAAGCTTTTTAACAGCACTTAATCGTCTGACCGATCTCATTTCGGGATGCAAACTCTCAGGAAGTATCAAATTAGCAGGAGAGGATATTCAAGCCTCTTCAGTCGATATCTTAGCACTGCGACGTCGAGTAGGTATGATCTTTCAGAAACCCAATCCCTTTCCACTCTCAATTAGAAAAAACATCCTTTTTCCCCTTCGAGAACATGGAACAACTGATAAGTCTGAAGCGAATGCCATTTTAGAAAGAGTCTTACAGCAAGTGGGGCTTTGGGATGAGGTTAAAGACAGATTAAGGGCACCTGCCCTTTCACTATCCGGCGGACAACAACAACGCCTTTGTATCGCAAGAGCTCTAGCTCTAAAGCCCGAAGTTCTTTTAATGGATGAACCCTGCAGCGCTTTAGATCCCATTTCAGGAGGAATCGTCGAGGATCTTATTACAAGTCTAAGGGGAAAATACACTATTCTGATTGTGACCCATAATCTGGCTCAAGCGAGAAGAATCGCCGATTACACAGGCCTCTTCTGGGTTAGAAATCATGTGGGGCAACTCATTGAATACGGAACTGTTAAAGAGATCTTCGAATCCCCCAAAGAGGAGCTCACTAGAGCTTATATTCAGGGAATGCGGGGTTAGAAATTCTCTAAGTAAATGACTTAAAGAATTCTGAACGATATTCAGGCCAGACTTCAGCATAACAGGTCAGAATATTCTCTAGAAATTTATGAGGAGAACACTCCTGCTTTATGTAAGAGAGACAATGGCTTTGCATGGTCTCCCACATTGACCTGTTAGATAAAACCTCGATTAGCCGTTGCGCCATTTCAAGTTCAGAATTGACTAGATATCCCGTTTTCTCTTGAATCACATAAGACTCAGGGCCCTGACAGCGAGTGCTTATCACCGGAAGCCCTGCGGCCATAGCCTCAATTCCCGCAATGCAAAGCCCTTCCTGAAGCGAGGGGATCGCAAACACTGTAGCTCTTTGAAACACTTCAAGGACTCGTTCATAGGGCAATTCTCCCAAAAATTCTACCGAATTAAGAACCCCCAATTGTTGACATAACTGTTGAAGAGAAGAATTCGTTTGAGGCCCCACAAGTTTTAATTTCGCTGTAGGTATTTTATTTAAAACAGTCCTAAAAGCTTGAATTAAAAATGGGGTGTTTTTCCTGGAATCATTTAAGCGACCCGCCCATACTATAGTAGGGGGCTCTATTCTATCCTCAGAAAACGACAAAGAGGTCGTCTCAATAGGAAAAGATAGAACTGAAATCTTTTCCTTGGGACAGCCTCTTGCAATTAGACGGTTTCGAGAGGCTTCGCTTATTGCAAATACCCAAGAGGCTCTCTGTAAAACAAACTCTTCCATTTTAAGAAGCTCTGGAGTTTGTATGGAAACCAAAAGCCGTTTCCCCCAGGAATAAGATTTAAGGTGTGTAGCTCTCTCGCTCTCAATATCAGTCCCAATCCACAAAACAAACTTCACACCGGCTAGAGCGTGAGGAAAAGCATCATAAGCCACACCCGAAATAACCTGATGAATTGGAAATTTTTTTAGAAGCGGCTGCCACAACTTAAAATTGGTTCTATGACGTTGAAATTCAATTTTAGGAAAATAGTATCCCACTTTGAAACTGGGAATTTTATTAATCTCCTCTTTTATAATCTGAGGGGAGAAAACACCACGGCAGAAGGAGTTAAGTGTAACGTTAGCAGGATCTCCTGCTTGGGTAGAACTATAAGCTAGAGCCTTATTAAACTCAGGTATTTTAGAAAACACCTTTATAAAGGCTTCATACGAGGTTGTGACCCCCCCTAAGCTACGAGGATCCATCGTGGATATTAAGAGCCCAATCTCTTTTTGATTCTGTTCTACTTCCATATTGCTAGCTGACTATTTTTTCTATTAACCTATTGTATAGTTATTTTTGAAACTTTACATACCGAAACTCCACATAATTCACTGAGAGCACCATGAAAACTCCATGCATTATTAACAATTTTAACCAACTTGAATACCTAATCCCATTAAAGTGTTTGGATCAATATTCACATTGGTAGGGGCCGGTACACACGTGGTCGTGATCACTTCAGTAAAAGTGCCACCCAGAGTGTTTAAGGAAGTTTTTTGTCGTTTTGTTTAATCTCTATTTGAGTTGTTAAGTCTCCTGTAGGAATGCCATTAGCTATCACTATGTGACCTTCAGGGATATCGGTCTCCAATTCAAAGTTATAAACATCTATCGGTTTTTTATAACTCAGTTTTTTAATCGATAGGATCTCTTTTCCTAAGCCCTCTCCCATGATTAAATCTTGAGTATTTAACTGATCCGCTCTCATCCATCCTCTTTGGGTTAAAAAGGGATGGTCTTCTGTTACGGTTAATCTATTTTTAGCGACTCTTAATTGGTAGAGCGCCTTTTTCTCGGGCCCTTTGACAACTTTAATAACCTTTACCGGTGATTGATAGAGCGGATTCCAAATAAGATCATTTTCTGAAATTTTAGATACTAACTTCTCTTGTCCATCGGCCATTTTAATGCGGGTCTCTCCCGTG
>SXPJ01000089.1 GCA_005776395.1 Bdellovibrionales bacterium
ATGATCTTTTGAAGTTGTTAAACCAAAAAACCAAGGTTCCGATCGCTGAATATATTCGAGAAGGCATTGATATGGTTTTAGATAAGTATCAAAACCAATTACCTGGACAGTTGTCTCTTTTGGGAGATGAATCAGATACTTTAACCCAATAACGATAGATTTATCCTTTGACTGACCCTACACGCATTCGAAACTTCAGCATTATTGCCCACATTGATCACGGCAAATCCACGCTTGCCGATAGACTTTTAGAATTTACCGGAGCTTTAAGTAAGCGCGAGATGCGCGAGCAGTTCATGGATAAGCTTGATATTGAGCGGGAGCGTGGAATTACAATTAAAGCTCAAACCGCAAGGCTTAATTTTAAATCTAAAGAGGGTAAAGATTATATTTTAAATTTAATTGATACCCCGGGACACGTCGATTTCGTCTATGAAGTGTCTCGAAGTTTAGCGGCGTGTGAAGGGGCTATTCTTGTCGTAGATGCCTCTCAGGGAGTTGAGGCTCAGACTCTCGCCAATGTTTATTTAGCTCTCGATAACGATTTGGAAATATTTCCGGTTCTAAATAAGATTGATCTTCCCGGGAGTGATATCGATCAAGCTAAATCTGAGATTGAAGAAATTATTGGGATCTCTACTAATATCGCAGTTCCTATTAGTGCCAAAGAGGGCAAAGGTATTACTGAAGTTTTGGAAGGGATTGTAAAACATTTTCCACCTCCCGAGGGAGATTGTGATGCCCCTTTGCAAGCTCTTATTTTTGATGCTTGGTTTGATCCTTATCAAGGAGTTGTAGTTCAAGTCAGAATTATGAATGGTCGCTTAAGACCTGGGGATCGAATTAAGATGATGTATTCCCAAACGGAGCACGAGGTTTTAAAGCTTGGAGTTTTTACACCTCATCCAGAAGAGATCAAAGAACTAGGGGTGGGCGAAGTAGGGTTTTTAACTGCTAATATTAAGACTATTCGTGACGTTAAAGTTGGAGATACTGTCACTTTAGCTAAAGGGTCAGCCACTGAACCCCTTTCCGGATTTAAAGAAGTGACGCCGATGGTTTTTAGCGGAATCTTTCCTGTGGAAAGCTCTGAATATCCCAACTTAAAAGCAGCAATGGAAAAGCTTAGTTTAAATGACAGCTCTTTTACATTCGAGCCAGAGACCTCAGATGCATTGGGGTTTGGTTTTCGTTGTGGCTTTTTAGGCCTTCTTCACATGGAGATCATTCAGGAGCGTTTAGAGAGAGAATTTAACATTTCTCTAGTCACTACGGCCCCCACAGTAAGGTATCGTGTATTTGATACTAAAGGAGAAATGCAGGAGATTGAAAATCCTTCTGCTCTCCCACCTATTCAGCACATTGAGCATATTGAAGAGCCTATTGTTCATTGTACGATTCATACTCCTGAAGCGTATTTAGGAAACCTTATTAAATTATGTGAAGACAGAAGGGGAACTCAAACCAAACTTCACTACCATTCACCCAAAAGAATTTTGCTCGAATACGATATTCCCTTCAATGAGGTCGTATTGTCCTTTTATGATAAGTTGAAAAGTGTCAGTAAGGGATATGCGAGTTTGGATTATGATTTTAATCGCTGGGAACCTAGCGATCTCGTTAAAATGGATCTCTTAGTTAACGGAGATCCTGTAGATGCTCTTGGTTGGATTATTCATCGAGATAAGGCTTACTACCGGGGACGTGAACTTGTAAGCAAGATGAAAGAGCTCATTGAGCGACAGATGTTTGAAATTGTGATTCAAGCTGCCATTGGGAGCAAAATTATCGCTAAAGAGAGAATTGCTCCTCTTAGAAAAAATGTAACAGCGAAGTGCTATGGCGGTGATATTACTCGTAAAAGAAAACTTTTAGAGAAGCAAAAAGAGGGTAAGAAAAGAATGAAACAGGTCGGCAATGTAGAAATTCCTCAAAAGGCATTTCTAGCGGCACTGTCAATTGATGATTGAGGGTTGATTGAAGAATCGTCGGTCACTAATTAATATTTTTGTGATGGCTACAGCTACTGCGCTGTTTGTGAGAGTTTTTATTATTGAAGACTATCGAATAGCCTCTAATTCGATGTTTCCTAATCTTGAGATAGGAAAACTTATCTTTGTTTCTAAGAGCTCCTTTAGTTTGAAGCTTCCATTTTCATCCTATGAAGTCATTAAGTTTTCTCGTCCTAAAAGATCTGAAATTGTTGCTTTCAGTCTGCCGGAAAAAGGTCATATGACCTATGTTAAAAGAGTGGTTGCTTTAGCAGGTGATAGAGTCGAAATTAAATCGGGAAATCTTTATGTTAACGGAGAACTAGCAAAGTATCAGAAGACTAGCCCTTCAGAACGCCAATTGGCAGAATCTGACAGCAATATTGTTCAGGTGGAGCAACTCTTAGAAACTAAACCTTACAAGATATTGATTGAGAAAGATAAGCTACCTAATTATGGTCCTATTGATATTCCGCCTAATCACTTCTTTGCGCTCGGAGATAATCGTTTAGAAAGCGTAGATAGTCGCTCTTGGGGGCCAGTTCCTTATTCCTATTTAAAAGGAAAAGTTCTCACTAGTTTTTAAAGAGGATATCCCACTCAGTTCCTGTGGGAAAATCTCGAAGCTCAACTCCTTGAGCCAACATTTCATTTCTGATGTTATCGCTAGTAGCAAAATCTTTTTTGGTTCTAGCCTCTGTTCTGAGTCGAATTTTGTCTTCAATTTCATTCACCTTAATATCTCTTTCTTCTAAAACCGAATGTCTTAGTTGGGTTAAGAATTGAGAAGGTTGTTCACCGAAAATATTTAAAATCTGAGACAGCTTTTGAAAGTTTTGTACAAACTGCTGACAAATAGTTTGAGTCTGATTTGTTGGCTTAAATCCCTTTTTGTCGATATAAGCATTTAATAAACGTACATACTCGAAAACTAAACCGATGGTTTTAGCTGTATTAAAGTCTTCATTCAGAGCCTCTTTCCATTTGGCATCGAACTCTTTTCCAAATTGAGCTACTTTCTCCTCCTCTGGAGATGGCTTTACAGTATCGACGGGTGCAGCCTTTATTGCGACCTCTGCTTTGGCAAGAGCTGTGTAAAATCGATGAAGGGCCGATTGAACCTCTCTAATATGTTGTTCTGAATAATCAATCGTTGATCGGTAATGACCTGATAGTAAAAAGCATCTTAAAACTTCGCCTGAGTATTTTTTAATGAAATCTTTTGTAAGCATAATATTGCCCAAAGATTTTGACATTTTTTCAGCATTAAAAGTGAGCATATTGGAGTGAATCCAATATTTAGCAAAAGGCTTGTGAGTCAAAGCTTCAGATTGAGCTATTTCA
>SXPJ01000090.1 GCA_005776395.1 Bdellovibrionales bacterium
GCAAGCGCCGCAACCATCGGCAATATAGATCGCATATTTACCCGCATTGGTGCGGCTGATGATTTAGCGGCTGGTAAATCAACCTTTATGGTTGAAATGACTGAAACTGCAAGAATTCTGCAAATGGCTACCCCCCGAAGCTTTATTTTAATTGATGAAATTGGAAGGGGGACAAGTACCTATGATGGATTGTCTTTAGCCTGGTCTTTGGTTGAGCACTTTCACACCGAAGTCAGAGCCAAAACTTTATTTGCAACCCACTTTCATGAAGTCACAGCTCTTGAGAATTCTTATTCACAATTAAAAAATGCAAACGTCCGAGTTGAAAAATTTAAAAATGAGATCATTTTTCTTCATCAATTAAGCCCAGGAATCTGTAATCAAAGCTATGGAATTGAGGTCGCAAAACTCGCAGATCTCCCCTTGAAAGTCTTATCCCGAGCTAAAGATATTTTGAGGGTTCTTGAAAGCCAATCACAGCAAGGAAGTCGGACTAGAAGCCACGCGTTAACAACACAAAAATCTCAACTCGCATTTTTTGAAGATCAGCAAGTTCACGAAACCCTTAACCCTATTGAAGATACAAGAAATTAATTTTTTTTAAAATTTAGCATTGACATTATTTAGAGTGAAAAATAGAACCTCTCTTTATCGTTAAATACAGGTAGTTAGCTCTTAGTTAAAATAAAATAGTAAAAAGAAGTTAGTTGTTGATAAAAGCGGTGTGGGTTGTCCTTGTAAAGTTATCCACAGCTTGTGGATAAACCACTTAACAGCTTGGTTTGTTTTGGCTACACATCTTTTTTGTGTTTGTGTGTCGTTTTAAGTCTAAGTACCTTTATCTCCAATTAAATTTTACTTTTTATTGCACTGTGCTAATGTCTTAAACCTAAATGAAAAACCCTTATCAAGTTTTCCACAGGTCCTGTTCACAACTTGCGGACAACATCTCTATTGTTCTAGTGCGTCCAGAACAGCCTGGAAATGTGGGATCTATCGCTCGAGCCCTTTCCAATATGGGAATTGAAGGGGATTTTTGCACCGTGGGTTCTCCTAGTATTATTAATGAAGAGAGTTATAAACTGGCTAAGCATGCAAAGACTCGCTTAGACAACATTATCTATTTTGAAGATCTCAAAAACTGCCTCAATACCCAGAGAGAAAAGAGCCCCAATGCAAAGCTTCTCTCTTTAGCTGCAACGGCTCGCGTGGGTTCAGCCAAAAGACCTCATCCCACTCGCGTACGAGAGGCTCTCTACCGTGCTGTAAACAAACTAAAAACTGGTGAAATGGACCGCTTAGCCTTAGTTTTCGGCCCAGAAAGTTCAGGCCTTACTAATGAAGAAATTGCTCTATGTGATTGGGTTGTCACCATTCCGTCACTTCAACAATACCGTTCCCTTAACTTAGCCCAATCCGTGCTTATATTTTGTTATGAGGCCAATATGGCGCTACTTGAAAACTGGGATACCCTAGAGACCCTAAAGCCTTCCAGTAAAGAAAAGCTAGTTCACCATTTGCTTCAAGTAGCAGAAGAGATAGGTTTTATTTTGCCTGGGGATCCTTATAAAATGAGACCGCGACTCGAAGAGATTTTCTCCGTGTTGCCAAGTCACATAAAAGATATCAAAACATTACATGGCTTATTAGATCAGGTTCGCCGCTCAGTTAAAAAGGGGGCAGCCGATATTAAAGGCCGCTACCGACAAGCTTTAGTAAAGGATGAGTAGATGGAAACAAATGACAATAAAAATTCAGTTCCCGAGGACAATGAAAACTCTCAAGGTCACAAAGAGGTAGTGGCTGAAGAGGAAGCCAAAGAAGTACCCCCTCAAAAAGCAGCCATTGAAGCAGCTCAAAAAGCTGAAAAAGAGATTCTTTATATCCGTGCGGAGTTTGAGAATTACAAAAAAAGGCTCATCAAAGAACAAGAGACGGCCGTCAAAATGGCTAATAAAAATTTGATCAGCGAATTAATCTCTGTATTTGATCTTTTTGAGCATGCTATCGCACACTCTAATAAACTTAAGGATAAAGGCGAGCCAGAGGTCACCAACTTTGTTACAGGAATTGAAATGACTCGCTCCGAACTCTCCCAATTACTAACTAGATTTGGTGTGGAGCTAGTTGGACAAGTGGGTGAAACTTTTGATCCCAATAAACATGAAGCTATCTCCGAAGTGGAATCTAAAGAACAAACTGCAAATACTATTTTCTCAGTTGTTCAAAAAGGATGTATGCTTCACGGGAAACTTTTAAAACCGGCTAGAGTAGTCATAGTCAAAGCGAGTTAACCGATGGCGAAAAGAGATTATTATGAAATCTTAAGTGTCTCACGAGGGGCCTCTGATGATGATTTAAAAAAAGCCTTTCGCAAGCTTGCTATCCAATATCATCCGGATAAGAACCCCGGAGATAAAAAAGCGGAAGAGGCCTTTAAAGAAATTAATGAAGCTTACCAAGTACTAAGCGATTCAAAAAAACGGGGAATGTATGATCAGTTTGGTCATGCCGGAATGGGGGCTGCAGGAGGCTTCGATCCCAGTGGTTTTGCCGGGGGCTCCTTTTCTGACATCTTTGACAATATATTCGGAGATATTTTCAGCGGAGGTGCCAGACAAACTGGTGGAGTTGATCTTCGCTACAATATAGAAATAACTTTTGAAGAGGCCGCTCTTGGGATCGAAAAGAAAATTACGTTTGAAAAAGAGTTTGCTTGTGAATCTTGCTCTGGCTCAGGTGCTAAAACAGGAACACGCCCTCAGGCGTGTAAACAATGTCGTGGAACAGGCCAGGTAAGATTTAATCAGGGATTTTTCACCCTTGCCAGAACCTGTCCTCAATGCTCTGGCCGTGGTGCAATTATTGAACAAAAATGCTCGGATTGCAGAGGGGCTGGAACGAATAAAAAATCTCATACGGTTAACGTCAGTATCCCTGCCGGTATTGATAACGATCAAAGAATTCGACTTCGTGGACAGGGAGAAATTGGAGAGCTTGGAGGAACTCCCGGTGATCTTTATGTTCTTGTAAGAATTCAAGAGCATTCTCTCTTTAAAAGAGAGGGTGAACATATTATCTTAGAAATGCCTATCACTTTCAGCCAAGCAGCTCTAGGGGCAGAAATTGAAGTTCCCTCTCTCTCAGGTCCGGTTAAGCTAGATGTTAAGCAGGGGACCCAATCTGGGGAAACATTCCGCCTTAGGGGCAAAGGAATTAAAAGACTTAATGGCTCGGGACATGGTGATCAGTTCGTAAGAGTCACAGTAGAGGTGCCAAAGCATCTCACCTCGAAGCAAAAAGAGCTGCTAAAGCAGTTTGAAAAAGAGGAAAAACCCGATGCGCACCCAGCCGTGACAAGTTTTTTAAAAAAGTTCAAAGAAATACTAAGAACATGAAAAAGCTTCCCCTAACTTTAGTCGTTCTTTGTACCCTTTTTCTATTAACTCATTGCGCATCCGAACAGGTTAGTTCTCTTTATAATGGAAGATATGATAATCCTCGGGCCAACAAAGTAGAGCCAGAAGCCAGAGCAAATTTTATGCAAGCAGAAAAGTATTTTTTTGCTCGGAATTACGATCGTGCATTGCCAATATTTCAAAATATTAAAACAAGATTTCCTCGAGGTAAAGCAGGTCAGCTTGCAAGCTATCGAATAGGTTCTATCTTTTATTATCAGCAAGACTATAGTACTGCAGCTAAGGAATTTGAATCCTTTCTTAATAAATTTCCTCAATCAGAAATTTCATTCGATGTGACTTACAACTGGGCGGCTTCGGAATTTCAACGTGAAAATCCAGAAAGAGCCAATCAAGTGCTTTCCCGATTAAAACTGACAGCTGTTTATGCTCAAGGACCTAAAAGAGCAGAAATTGTGTTTCAATTAGCAGCTCAAGTTTCAAAAGCACTTGGAAACCAGTCAGGAGCCATTCTAGCTTATTTAGCCGAGTTACAACTTCCTCTACCAGAAGACAGTCGCCAAAAGCTAGATGACGCTATCTCTAAAAGCATTAATTCGATTCAAAGTTCTTCTGAACTGAAACAACTGTTAAACCAAGTCCGAGAAGAAAGATTCAAAGATAAAATCACAAATAGACTAGCTATTCTAAATTTACAAACAGATCAGAGTTCTCAAATCAGTCCTTCTCCCACCAGTCAAATAATCGCCATTCCTCAAGAACAGCCTCAAAAAAATCAGAATTTAATCTCAGGAACAATGGGAGATCGTAGCACGGTAGGAGTTGTTTTGCCTTTAACAGGAAAATTTTCAAACTATGGCCAAAAAGCTCTTGATGCTATTTTACTGGCTGCAAAATCTTTCGCTCCCATTCAAGATGAAAACATACAGATTGTTGTCGAAGACAGTCGCTCTAATCCCCTGATTGCAGCTTATGCTGTAGAGAAATTGGCGAATGAAGATCGAGTGATGGCCATTATAGGCCCGCTCAGCTGGAAAGAATCGATCTACGCGGCAGATAAAGCACAAGAGTTGGGTGTATTGAATATCTCTTTAAGTAGCAAGGAAGGGATTTCAGAACGAGGAGCCTATATTTTTCAAAATGCTCTAACTCCTAAAATACAGTTAGAGAGTTTAGTTTCTCATTGTGTTAACAATCTAAAACTAAGTCGGTTCGCTCTACTGGTGCCGGAAAATAATTTCGGGAAAGAATACAGCACCCACTTTTGGAACTCTGTAGTTAAATATGGCGGTAAAGTCGTAGCTTACGATTCTTATGCTCCAGAAGAAAAAGACTTTCAAAAAAATGTTCAGGAATTGGTAGGACTTAATCCAAAATATCGCGGATTTGAGGTCGCTAAACTTCTAGCCTATAAAAAAGAGCAAAAGGAAAAAACTGGAAAAGAGCCCAAAGTTAAACTGCAACCTATTATTGATTTTGATGCTATTTTCATTCCGGATAGCCCTAAAACAGTAGCACAAATTGCCGCAAATTTAGCCTATTACGATGTAAAAGGGATAACTCTTCTCGGAACAACTGAGTGGAACAGTGATCAGCTTTATCGTCGTGGAGGAAGATATGTTGAAGGCGCATTATTTCCTGGGGGTTTAAGTCTTTCTTCTCAAAACCCAAACCAAACTGCTTTTATAAAAAATTACACTGCAGCTTACGGTACCAATCCAGATTTGTTAGCCAGCCAGGCTTATGAAGCCATGAGCTTAGTGGTGACCGCATTAAAAACTTCATCCTCTGCGGACAGAAATGAACTTGTTAATTTTCTACTCCAACAAAAAGCATTTCCCTCTCCGTTAGGTTCCGAACTTTCTTTTGAAGGCTCACGCGTTGCTAAAAGAAATGTTCCAATTTTTAAGCTAGATGCTAACGGTGCTGTTACGCAGCAATAGTGCCAATAAACTATTGACTCATTCAAAATAAATATTCCAAGTAGATATCTTGAGATGATAAAATAAAGGTGTTACTATTATTAGTACGCTTTACCAATTAAGTAATTATTTCCCAAACAACTAAAATCAATAAATCAGGGAACTGTTATGGTTTCCCAGGCAATCGTTTGCTCTCTAGTAGAGTAAAAAGGAGTGGTCTTTATGAAAAAGAAAGAACTAGCTCGGTTCACTCAAAAGCTTATTGAAGAAAAAAGTCGTCTTCTCAATCACTCCGAGAAGAAAGATGATCTTCAAATGAGTCATGATGATTTAGCAGACGAAGTAGATTTAGCTTCATCGGAGCTAAACCAAAATGTAGCCTTGAAATTAAGAGATCGAGAGCGCTCACTTCTTCAAAAAATAGAAATGGCTTTATCAAAAATTGAAGAAGGTACATTTGGAATCTGTGAAGGCTGCGAAGAATCCATTGAACTCAAACGATTAGAAGCCCGTCCTATGGCTGAACTTTGCATTCGCTGCAAAGAGGCACAGGAAATCGAAGAAAAAAAGATTTACGCTCAACAATAAGATCCTAATACAAGGGATGTTTTCAATTCTCCAGTTTCAATTCTTCTCATGTAGGCCTTTCGAACGATTTCTGCCATAAATAGAAATTTCCTAATAATAATTAAGCGACTGACTTCCATAACTATAGCCATACGCCTTTGCGTAGTTCCAGAGGCATACCATTTGAAAACTTCCTGATTGAGATACGGTTTTTTATGGCAGTAGGATTCTCTAAAGGTATGAGATGAAAAATATTTCCCACACTCACGGCAGCGGTATCTGGGAACGGGTTGGGCGTTCCACTTCGTTTTGTAATAGCCCTTCTTAGTAAAAATCCAATCTTTCAATTGAGTATTGAACTTACATTTCTTATTTGGACAATAACTGAACTTCATATATTGCAGTATAAATATTCGTTGTATCAGCCAAGGACAAGCATCTAAGAACAGCGTAAAGATTGAATTATTTGAGATTAATTATGAGAACAGGTGCAGCATTGTGATCCAAGTATCAAGACTTAACTCACCGTTATAAGGCTACCTTCAATTGACTCCTCACACTTAACCGCCATTTAGAAATTGTGATTATTTCAGCAAAAATAGATAAAGTAAAAACCCTAGTAATCCGATCATAACTCTGTAGTCATAGTAGTCATATTGAACTTAGTCATTTCTAACTCTTGGATATCGAGGTCTCACATGTCAACTGAGTTCTCCGACAACGAAGAACTGGTAATACCAGATGAATTACCCCTTCTTCCTATTAGAGATGTAGTTGTTTATCCTTATATGATTCTACCTCTATTTGTAGGTAGAGAACCCTCCATCAGAGCTGTAAATGAGGCCCTTTCAAAAGATAGGCTCATTTTTCTAGCTGCTCAAAAAGAGATCACTGATGAAAATCCCAATCCGGAAACTATTTATTCCGTGGGAACAGTGGCGATGATCATGAGAATGCGCAAGCTACCTGATGGTCGAGTCAAAGTTTTAGTCCAGGGGCTAATGAAGGGAACCACTCTTAATTTCACACAAGAAAAACCTTTCTTTGTGGCCCGAGTCAAAACTATTAAAGAAAAAGGCGCTTCTCGGGACAACCTCGAGGTCGAAGCACTAATGCGTACAGTGAAAGAGCAACTAGAGAAAGTTATCTCTCTAGGAAGAATGCTTTCGCCTGATATTCTGATGGTGGTTGATGACATTACAGAAGCAGGAAGACTAGCTGATCTCGTGGCATCAAACTTAGGGCTTAAAGTTAATGAGGCCCAAGAGATCTTAGAGCAATTTGATCCTGTAGAAAGATTAAAGAAAGTAAATGATATCTTGGTGAAAGAGCTTGAAGTTTTAGCTATGCAGGCTCGTATTCGTAATCAAGCTCGTGATGAGATGACTAAGAGTCAACGTGAATATTTTTTAAGAGAACAAATTCGCGCTATAAAAACTGAGCTAGGAGATAACGAATCCAAGAGTGAAGAGATTCAAGAACTTCGAAGCAAGATTGAAGCGGCTAAGATGCCTCCCGAAGTTTATGAGGAAGCAATCAAGCAAGCCAGTCGTCTTGAACGAATGCATCAAGATGCCAGTGAAGCGACAATTGTTCGAACCTATTTGGATTGGCTTATCGATCTACCTTGGAGCAAAACCACTGTAGATTCTTTAGATCTCGTTCATGCAAAAAAAATATTAGATGAAGATCACTTTGATTTAGAAAAAATCAAAGAACGTATCCTTGAATTTTTAGCAGTAAGAAAACTCAAAAACAAAACCAAGGGACCTATTCTCTGTTTCGTGGGGCCTCCAGGTGTAGGTAAAACCTCTCTTGGAAAATCAATCGCTAGAGCTATGGGAAGAAAATTTGTTCGCATCTCTCTAGGGGGCATCCGAGATGAGGCTGACGTTCGAGGTCACAGAAGAACCTATGTAGGAGCTATGCCTGGTCGAATCGTTCAAAGCTTAAAACAGGCTGAAAGCAACAATCCCATCTTCATGTTGGATGAGATTGATAAACTGGGATCTGATTTTAGAGGCGATCCAGCAGCCGCTCTGCTCGAAGTTTTGGACCCTGAGCAAAACTTCAGCTTCCGAGATCATTACTTGAATCTTCCCTTTGATCTATCAAATGTGATGTTTGTAGCGACCGCGAATTTAATGGATACTGTTCCTGCGGCTCTAAAAGATCGTATGGAAGTCATTCAACTTGCGGGTTACAGTCAAGAAGAAAAACTTAAAATCACAAGACAGTTCCTTATCTCAAAACAGATCGAGGAGAATGGACTTAAGCCAGAAAACATTGAGATTACAGATCAGGCAATTGCACGAATTGTAAATCAATATACTCAAGAGGCGGGTCTTAGAAATCTTGAGCGATGTGTGGCTACAGTTTGCAGGAAAACTGCCAGAAAATTTGCAACGTCAGATAAAAAGTTATCTAAAGTCGTCGTCACTGGGCAGTCAGTGCCTAAGTACCTCGGACCTCCACGCTATTTACAGGAAGAGGAACGAGAACACGATGAAATCGGCGTTGCAACGGGTTTGGCATGGACTCAATTCGGAGGAGAGATCCTAAACATTGAGGTTACCATGATGAAACGTGCAGGCGGCGGATTAACCTTAACTGGATCTCTAGGGGATGTGATGAAAGAGTCAGCTACTGCGGCTCTCAGTTACGTCCGAAGTAAAGCATCTCGATATGGCATCGATGAAAAGGTTTTTAGCCGTTATGAAATCCACGTTCACGTTCCTCAAGGAGCAACTCCTAAAGATGGCCCCAGTGCTGGAATCACTCTTACTACCGCCATCATTTCACTACTCACAGGGAATCCAGTACGTAAAGATGTAGCCATGACGGGTGAAGTGACTCTTAGAGGTCATGTACTTCCAATAGGAGGACTCAAGGAAAAAACCCTTGCTGCGCTTCGACATGGAATCACAACACTTATTGTTCCTCATCGAAATCATAAAGACTTAGATGAAGTCCCTAAAGAGCTAAGAAAAAAATGTAAGTTCGTATTAGCTAAGGATGTACATGAAGTCATAAAACACGCTCTAGTAAATGAACCTGCAGAATGGTCAAAGCAGTTGAAAACGAATGATGAGGGCCATTCTTCACCTAGTTCATCTGTAAGTAGGGTCGCTAAATCGATAGATAAGGCAGCCTAAACATCTCTAGTCCTTATTAATCTATGATACCTGGAACCCTATGCCTGGTATTAAGCTATGGAAGAGCAATAGCTTTAGCGAACTATAACACTAATCGCTTAGCGGATATGGGGTTAATGGATTGGTGCTAGATATCAGCAGTTCTCGGTGAATAAATTTTAAGGCTAATTGAGGAGCACTAGAAAAATATTTTCGTAAAGTCTCGATGTGCCATTGAGGTAATTTTATGATGGCTTATTCAAGACTTTGGATATGAAAGTGGGGCGTACAGCGACTTTCCTTGGAGCTGATAGCCCCACTTTCATATCCAAAGTCTTGAATA
>SXPJ01000091.1 GCA_005776395.1 Bdellovibrionales bacterium
CGAGGAAGACCGCCAACTCCCATGGCTAAATCAAGACCTAATGAACCTGTGGAAATGATCCCAAGATCCATATTGAGTTTTTTTCCATCACCTAATTTCATGATGGAACCTTTTCCAAATTGCTTTTCAATCGACATCAACGCCATGCTGACCGCTTTTTGTCGATTCTCAGCCCCTTCTTGTCCTGGTTTATTCATTTCCATGTGTCTCTCCTCTTAGTTTAAAGTTTTGCTCTCATCATGAGATGCATAATCAAATTTCCATAGATGCCAGCGACTACATCGTCTAGCATGACGCCGAAACCATTTTTTAGTTTTCTATCAACCCAATTAACTGGCATCGGTTTAACCACATCAAAGAACCGGAATAACAAAAACCCAATAACCAATTCATATCCTGTTATAGGAATACCTATCATAGTAATCATTAATCCGACAATTTCATCGATCACAATATATTGGCAGTCTTGCCTCTTAAAATATTGACACGTTACGCCACTTACCCAAATCCCTAACACACCAAGCAATAAAACCCACAAGAACTGAATAAAAATGGAGTCTCCCCAGAACCTCCAAACAAGCCCCACCCCTACGGCAGAGCCCCAAGTTCCCGGAGCTATTGGAATAAATCCACTTCCAAAACCCGAAGCAAAAAAAATAGCCGTCCAATTTTTAATTCGAGATTTCCATTGCGTTGCATTACCCATAATTTACTCTTTAACGAGCCATTCTTTGCAATCTGCTCATTGTTCATCTATCTGGCAAGCGGACAATGGGACAAGGGACAAAAAAAGACAATCGTTTTAGGGGGGCGTTATTTTTTTGATGTATTCTATTTAACTCTGACAGCATTGGTCAGTTGAGGTGATGTCGATTGACGTATTGATTTTGGTTCAGACCAAGGACGCACGACTAAGGAACCGCAGCAGTACTCATTGTCCGTCAAGGATTCCGAGGGAGAAGGACAAAGGACTGAGCCAAAAGCGACCGGCAGGCGATTTCAACTCAACTGACCACTGCTGTGAGGACGCAAACGGGGAACAGAGCGACGAACAGCCCCATTAGAAAACGATTTTGAAATATTAGGAAGGTGGTAAACCCAAACACCGCTTTGAAATTCACTCAACTCATAACCTGCCAAACGAAGTTTATCGTCGATTTCCCAAACTCCCTCAGCACCGATTATATGTTCATGATATTCAAGACAGATCATTTTCGAAAAGTGCTGAGAAAGAGCTTTCTGAGCCGATCGAAATACAAACAACTCAGCCCCTTCACAATCAATTTTCACAACATCAAACTGAGGACTCCCCTGCTTAATCCACCAATCATCAAATCTTTCCGCAGGCACTTTTACTTTTTTTATTCCCGAAACTTTTTCCTGGAACAGACTACTCGCTCCACTATTAACACTGAAAGAAAGAGCTAATTCAACTTCGCCCTTCTTCTCACTAAACGCCAATTGGGAAATTTGAACATTTTGAAATGAGTTGGCCTCCGAATTTCGAGAAATGACTTTGACTAGTTCGGGCTGGGGTTCCACAGCAAAAACTTTTCCTTGAGGCCCTACAACCATGACAGCCTTCATACTAAAAAATCCCTCATTAGCCCCGATATCTAAAAAATAATCCCCCTCTTTTAATAAGCCCATCAGAGTATCGCAAAAAATAGGCTCGTACTTACCTGTCGTAATGACCTCTTGTCCAAAGTGAGAGATAGGATCGATATAAAACTTAACTCCCTGAAGAGTTATCCAGCCCCTCTTAAATCCAAATAACCGCTTCAAAAATGTCGAAAGAATAGCAGGGCGAATAGCAAATACAGCTCTTTGAATACGCCGAATGTTAGGGGGCCAGTCACAATCTATAATTTGATTAATTTCTGAAATTGGCATGAGAGTTAATTTTAACTAACCCCTCATCTAAATTAAACCTATTTCTTATTTCGCTTTACTTTTAAATCAGTTATTTATGGAACCTTCATTATACGGAGCCCTTATGAAATATTTCCTTTTAGTTTTTATCTTCAGTTTTTTCTCTTTAAGTCTTTCTGCGTCGTCTAATTCCAAAATTGTATTAGCGATTCACGGGGGAACGACCGATTACGAAGAGATTCCACCCTCTCTTGAAACCGAAGACGGAGTTCTTCATCTCTTTATTTTTGATAAAGAGACAACCCAATTATTAAAGTAATCTTCAGGAGAACTTAAATGAGTTCAGCTACTTTTAAAAAAGTATGTGCGGGTTTGACTCTATTTATTACCCTTTATTTAGTGGCCTATCTTTATCTTTTTATAACAGGAAGTCTCTTCTGTTTTGGCGAGGCCGTAAGTTATGAAGGGCTCTTAAGAGTCCTGAATGGCCTTAAATTCGCTACTTCCCCCACAGAGATTCCACTCTCGTTAACCCCCTACACACCGGTTTTTTTAACTCCCCTAATAGCGATTGGAAAACTTTTAGGAATTACACAAATCGAACATGTATCTCTGATGGCCCGTATTTACCAAACTGGATTGCTCTTTGTTTTTTTCCTTTTCTTAAACTTAATTAGGGAAAGATTTTTCAGTAACCTAAGCTCTAGGCTCTCTTTTCTCTGTGTTGTTCTCATTGTTTTTTTCTATAGCCCCACCATGGAATTGGCTCTTAGGCCCGATACACTTTCCTTTCTCTGTGAGGCCGCAAGTCTCTTCTATATTTTAAGATTCTTAAGATACTCAGCCACCAGAAACTTAGCATTAGCCTCCATTTTTTCAGGTCTCGCTATAGCCTTAAAACTCAATACTGTTGGGGCTGCAGTAGGGATAATAGTTTTTCTTATTCTCAATAAAAACCTTAAAAACCTGATTATCTATTCACTGGGTTTGTGGATTTCAGCCCTTTTCTTTTTGGGAGTTCAATATCTTATTTTAGGAGATATTCTAACCACCAACATTTTTCAATCGATTCAAAGCACTATTCTCTCTTCTGGCGATGCAATCAAAGTTTATATAAAGCTTTTTGATCTGTTTTTACTCCCCCTTTCCTACTACATTTTTTTAGTTGTCTACGGAGTCGCTAGACTCCCTCAACGAAAGGAACGGACTCTATTTGCTTTAGTGCTTAGTTTTTCCTTTCTTTTTGCTTTTGTAGGACAAATGAAGTGGGGGGCTTTTCATAATTATTTTCTTGGAGTGCTTTATTTGGGTTTAATGCCGGCTTCTATAGCTTTTACTAAAATTACAGAAACAAAAAACACATCTCAGCTAATAGGTTCCTTTTTATTTTATTTATTCTATATAACTCTTTTAATTATTCGCGGAACTTCAGTGCCGATAAAAATTTGGCAGGACAAGAACTATTTTACTGAACTAAAACAATTAAGGCTTCTTCTCAAAGAAAAAACTCCTCAAGGATTGATTTACACCAACAATGAACAACTACAACTAGCTTTTGCGGATCGAACTGCTATCGGAGTTCTCTCTCAAGAATTACTTGAAACCACACCCACACTTCAAAAACACATCGAGCCTTTAAAAGCTAAAATCAAATCTCTTCCTCTCTATTCATCCTATATTATTAACTGTGAAGCTTATGAAAGCGGCAAATCTTCTTGGACCTTCATAAATTTGGAAGATTTCAAGAAAAGAACTCTGATAAAAACAGGTAGGTTCTGTGTTTTCTATTAATTCCTAGCACTGCAAAATTAATCAGAATTTTGGAGTTACGCTTAGCAGGCATCTTTTAAAGTAAACCGTATCGAGGTATTACCGATCTCTATCGTGTCCCCATCTAAAAGTTCTACAGGACCTAAAATTTTTCTACGATTTACAAGCGTATTATCGGTATCTTTAACGACAGCTTCGGCCCAAAGACCTGTTTTTCGTCTGAAAATTCTTAGATGCTGTGGGCTCACACCCTCTTTATTCTTGATGTCTTTAAGAGAAAAATGGCAGTTGGCCGAACTTCCAATGATAGTTTCATCTGAATAAAGGAAAAACTCCTTTTCCTGCTTCTCAATTCCCACAGCTAATCTTCCAACTCTAAGTGGAACACGACATTTTTTACAGTAACCCGCATGTGAACTTGCATCTGCCAATCCGCAATACTCACAGAAGGTACAGGCAGGAGGATATAAAGTTTTCGGTAAAACAGAAAGTTCTACAGGAGCGATTGCATTTTTATTTTTAAAGGGCCAGATGCCGGCTCGAGTAAGCTTTTTTAATTCATCTCTTACCTGTCTTGCGCGTTGAAATCTCTTAGTCGGATCTGTCTCAAGACATTTAATAATTATTTGACACAGCCTCGGATCTCTACCTGTGGAGGCTAGAAGATTAGCCTTTCCAAGTTGTGGAGTTTCGCCCATTGCAATTTCGTAGATTAGAGCTCCTAAACTAAAGATATCTCCTGAGGGCTGAAACTTTTGCCCAGTGGCCTTAAATTCAGGCGGAGTGTAACCTTCGGACTCAAAAATTAGAGGTTGGGTGTCAGAAGTTTGGTAAAGGGTTCCAAAATCGATAAGTTTTACTCGAGAACTGATTCCATCGAGCATTACGTTCTGAGGTTTTAAATCTCGATAGATATAACCATGCTGGTGAAGGACTTCCAATGCATCTGCGATCTCAATACCTAGATAAACCAGGAGACCATCTTCGACTTTGCCTTGGGTGGCTTTGTAATCTTGAATCGCCTGAGTAAGTTCCTTTCCATTGATAAAGTCCATCACCAAATAGAAGGATTTATTTCTCTCAAAATATTCATACCCTCTAGGAAAAGCGGGATGTTTAATCTTTCTTAGAAACTTAGCTTCTCGTTTGAAACTTTTAAGAAGTTGATCTTTAAATTGATCGTAAGCACTCTGATCAAGCATCTGTTTAATCAACAATGGTTTTTTGTCATTAATACGAGTGGCCCGGAAAGTAGCTCCGAAACCGCTTCGAGCAATCGCCTCTTCAATAATATAGGTACTTTTGGATTTGATTCGTTCTCCAGGAGAAAGGAGTCCCTCTTTGGCATCCTTAAGGGTATCAAACGAGGATTGACGTAGCTTACGAGCCACCTGCACTTGGCTTAGGGTCTCTCCGCATACATCACAGAACAATGACCCCGCAACAATCTTGGATTGGCATGAAGGGCAATTCTGCAAAACTATCTCCTTGGGAAACTATTTGATCAATAGGCGAGTCTTTTTAGACTCATCTTTTATTGTGGCCAAATCATCGGCGACCGACTTACCTTGACGAATATCGGTAGCTATACGAGTTAGGGCTCGAGTGACATTAGCTTGACCTAAGTTGTTTGCAATTTTAGTCGTGTTTTCAATGATTCGAGTTGCCTTAGCTTTGTCTCCAGATTCCAAGCTCGCCTGGATTTGTTCCCCGTTAAGGTGAACTTGCAAAACCTGGATGGCTTTAAAAACATCCGGATCTACCTGTCCAAGATCAGCTTCACGATCGGTCGTCTTAATATTTACCGTAACCAGTTCCGTTGATTTACCGTCATAAACCGCTGTGAGCGAAAACAGTGGAATTTCCGCTCCAGCGGCCCCGGCACCCTGTGAATTGGTTTGCACGATAAAAGCTGTCATATCTTTTGTCATTGACCCGGTAGAAAACTCAAATCCTTTTGAGTTTCCAGGGAGATCATAAACAACGATCTCAGGCGCAATCTTAGCGATACGCATAATTCGACTATTAAGATCAGAAAATTTGAGGGCTAAATTTCCAACCACAGAGGATTGGAGTTTAAGAATTTCTGCCTGCAGTCCTTCCTTAAACTTGTTAAGATTATTAGCATGATAATAAGACCCACGACCCAAATCAGAAACTTTACTGATAAAATTAGAATCGTAATCATCAGCAGAACCGATACCCACACCCGTTAAAGTGATGTGTTCATGACGACGAACAATATCTTCATACTTTTTAGTTTCTTCGATACGATACCCTTGATCATCAGTAGGGAATCCATCAGTAAGAAGAATAACATGATTAACCCTTTTAACTTTGTCCTTATCCGCACGTTTCTCAAAGGCTGCATAAGCAGTCTTAAGACCTGCTTCTAAATTGGTCACTCCTGAGGGGGAAGCTAAATCTTTAATCATCTCCTGCATGGCCGAGCGATTCTCGGCCAGTGAGGCCAGCGGAAAAATTTCTTTGGAACTAGAATCAAAAAGTACGACCCCTACACGATCATCATCTTGAAGAGAGCCTAAAATTTCAGAAACAGCAGTTTTAACTGTGGCCCATTTATCTCCACCCATGCTGCTTGAAGCATCAATTAAAAAAACTACATTTGAGGGAATTCTTCCCATCTTAGATTCGGGAGTAAGTTCAATAAGAGTGGTTGTACTGTAATCGCCATTGATAGGTCTTAAATCAGATCCGTTCTTCGTCGTAATTTTCACTGCCCTACTCCTTTTTCGATAGGCGGGGAAAGCTTTTTAGAGATTGCTTTGTAAGGAAGGTGCCTCGTTCCCTACCCGCGCCGACGAAGCCATTGTGCAATCGATATGCCTCAAATTTTTAGCTTTAAAATAATAGACAGATTACTTAATAATCAAACCCAAAGGCTGATAACTCACCTGCTTTCAATGGGTTATAAAAACAATGAATTAGAGCTGACTCTTGCCATTTTTGGGCAAGGGACGGCAAAAGATGTCGCTTTAAAACTGCTTCCTGTTTTGTGTTTTTAATAAGGGATAAAACCGATAGCTTGGTAAACATTTTTCAGAGTCGCCGCTGCTTTTATCGCGGCCTTATCAGCTCCAGATCTCAGCATTCTCTGCAACTCCCCTTTGTCGCTTAAAAATTGCTGGGTACTTTGCTGAAGTGACTGTAGTTCCTGAATTACAATATGAGCTGTGTCCACCTTTAAATGGCCATAGAGTTTTCCCTGATAGGAGCTCACAATCTCATCAGCGGTTCGCCCGGTAATAGCAGACTGAATATCAATAAGATTTTTAATTCCTGGCTTTTCTTCACTATAAGAGATTTCAGTTCCCGAATCCGTAACCGCACGCTTAAATTTCTTCTCAATGTCCTTAGGACTATCACTTAAAAAAACAGCTCCCATTTCCGTTGATATACTTTTACTCATCTTATTTTCAGGGCTTTGAAGATCCATAATTCTAGCCCCTACTTTTGCTATGTAAGGTTCAGGAACCTTGAAAATAGATCCATAGAGATTATTCATGCGAATAGCGATGTCTCGAGTGAGTTCAAGATGCTGTTTTTGATCGGCCCCTACAGGTACCAACTCTGTTTGATAAAGAAGAATATCGGCGGCCATTAAAGCTGGATAAGTGAATAACCCTACGGGAATGGTTTCGCCAGCCCTGCTACTTTTATCTTTAAATTGGGTCATTCGCCCCAATTCCCCCATGTAGCAAAAACAATTTAAAACCCAGGCGAGTTGAGTGTGCTGCATCACATGGCTTTGAACGAAAACAGTCGCATGATCCAAATCAATTCCAGCAGCTAAATAGGTAGCTAAAGCAAAAAGCGTGTTTTCACCCAACTCTTTAGGATCCTGACGGCTTGTGATGGCATGAAGATCAACCGAAAAAAAATAACACTCATATTCATTTTGAAGTTTGACCCAATTTTTTATAGCCCCAAGATAATTTCCAAGGGTTAATTTATGAGTCGGCTGTACGCCGGAAACCATAACTTTTTTGGGTGCAGCCATCGAATCTCTATCTCCTCAAGCCAAAGGTACTTTCTAAAGACTTCGAAACTGCAGCCTAACATATTTCACTGAATTTTGTGAACTACATCAACACTTCGATCTAAGGGCTTAGCTAAATCAAAGCTATGAACAGACACAACATTCGAGAGAACCCCAATAACGATTCCCCATCTGCCATAAGCATCGGTAATAGTCGAAGAGGTAATATTTCCATTTTGAACTGAGATTCCCACCGGACTCTCTACTTTGCCATTCAACCTCCCTGCTACGATTCCAAAGTGTCCAGAAGCGCTCACGGTAGTTACTACCGGATCAGGAATTTGGGCAAAGGCGTTTAAGACAGTTACGAATGATAAAACGAAAAAATATTTCATGAATTCTCCTTTAAATTAAGTAAATTATTTTAAGTTAAACCTAGCTTTAATAACCTCATAAGAGTTAGCGATACCATAACCAAAAGTATTATTGGGTCGCGAGGTGCCCAAAACACCTCCACAGGTCTGCTGACTTGTCTTAACCTCTGCCTTGTCTTTAATAATAGTTTCGGTTTCTTCTATTTTTCCAATCAGTGAAGGATCCGCTGACCATAAGAGAGCTACAAGTCCCACCACATGAGGCCCCGCCATCGAAGTTCCACTCCATCCATACTCAGCATAACCACCATTTTTCACTGCAGAGCGAACATCTACACCAGGAGCTGTCACATGAGGGCCTACTTTTTGATCAAAGGTACTAGGACCTCGACTTGAAAAGCTTGCTATTGAATCATCACGATGATTAACCGCCCCTACACTTAAAACTAGGTCGGAGTGAAAGGCAGGACCGTCTTTAATAGTCGAACAGCTACTACCTTCATTTCCCGCTGATACCACAACAAAAATTCCAGCAGCTCGTGTAGCTTTCAAAACCCTTTCAAATTCACCGCCATCACAACCTTCACTCTTTGGACATCCCCAACTGTTATTGATTACATGAGGGGCCAGTTCAGGACGAGCATCTTTAACTGCATCGCCATTTTGTGGCCAGGGAGCCATAAACCACTGAAAGCATTCAGTGTACATTTCAGGATTCCCTATTCCATCATCCATATTCCGACAAGCAATCCACTTTGCACCTGGAGCCACACCAATTTGGTTACCTTCATTGTCATCCCCCACAACAGTACCCAGGGTATGAGTCCCATGATTATGATCATCACATGGAATCGAAAGATCATATCCACAAGAAGAGATTCCCCCCACGCTTTTATGAACTGAATCATGCCAAGAATAACTGTGATCCGCTGTGACTCCATTCCAACCGCGATAGTGGGACTTCAACGCTTTATGATTCCATTGAACTCCAGTATCCTGTCCTGCCACAATAATATTTTCACCATAAACTTTCAGTTCATCCCAAACGCGAGCAGCTCCAAATCGTACAATATTGCTTCCAGGACCTCGTGGAACTTCCAAAGAGGGAAATGTCGTAAACGGCATTCTATTTTTGAGAGATGGATTACCTACGACACGAAGCACGTCATCTCGTTGCAAAATAGCGTCTAACTGAGTTTTTGAAACATTATCAGCCACAATTAAGTTACTAATATAATAAGATCGAGTTGTGATCTTTTCTGAAGCAAGCCAATCCAACAAACTGGCTTGAGATTTCTGGGCTGTTTTAACTAAAGCGTTAAAAACCACCTTGAGTCGTTCAGAGCGAATTGCAGATTGATTAACTAAAGAAAAGTCGGCCTCTTCTTTCATATAAATTAAAACTATAGGATTTTGATCTCCTCTATTGTACTGGTTCAGAAGCCAAGGAGAGGCTTTCGATAATCCTTGAGGCCCTAAAGCAGATGCGTTCATCCAAGTTCCTAAGATGAATGTGACCAAGAGAGTTTTTAAAACGACGATCTTCATAACAGATCTCCTTGTAATGACTTCTTGAGCTATTTAATTGTTGTTTTGAAAATAATTATCTACGATATGAATGAAATTATAACTTAAAAATTACTAAGCTCCGCAACACTTTTTAAATTTTTTGCCGCTGCCACAGGAGCACGGATCATTTCGACCTATTTTGGGGTGATTTCGAACAATGGTTTCGGGCTTAGCATGTGCCTCTTCCACATTTTCGCTAGCCGGATGAGTATGGGAATCCCCATCCATAAATAGCCACTGGCCATTCTTGTCTTTACGAAACTTTGCCACTTCGTGGAGCTGAAGATCTTGCCCCTCATATTCATAGAACGCACAGAACTCGACGATTCCTTCGGTATCTTCAGTAGTTCCCTTTTTAGTTGAAAGAATAGAAAGCTTTTTCCATTGAGCCTCTTTAGCCCATTTCTTTGTAGACTCAGCATCAAAATCTTTTCTAGATTCTGGGGCTAAAGTATTTTTAAGGTAGTCCACATCTCCCACAGTATAAGCCGCATAACGAGATCTCATGAGTTGCTCTGCGGTATCTGGAAGTGATTTTTCCTTAATCAAAGGCTCACAGCAGTCTTTAAAACCTTTTAAACTTCCACAGGGGCAGGCCATAAATTAAACCTCGGTCCGTTTAATGATATGGTAGCCAAACTGAGTGCGCACGGCCCCAGAAATTTCTCCGACCTTAAGCGCAAAAGCAGCCTCTTCAAATGCAGCTACCATTTGCCCTTTTCTAAAACTTCCCAAATCGCCCCCCTCTTCACCTGAGGGACATTTTGAATAGCTTTTAGCTAAGGACTCAAAAGTACAGCCTTCAGATAGCTTTTTTAATACATCTTCAGCTTCATACTCTTTTTCCACTAAAATGTGACTTGCTCTAATTTCTTTCATTTTTTCCTCTTTCAGTTTTCAACCTTACCCGCAAAAGACTTCTAAAACAGCAACGTTTTTAACTTATTTGAAAAGATTTGTTAAATAAACGCCCTTTTACTCAGCAATTCTCGGTGAGCCACAGGGCATGATAAAAAGTGGAGTCATTCAAGAATTTAGATATGAAAATGGGGCTACCAGCTCCAAGGAAAGTCGCTGTAATCCCCATTTTCATATCTAAATTCTTGAATGAACCATCATGAAATTATCCCAATGGCACACCGAGACTTTGCGAAAAGGTTTTTTTAGCGCTCCTCAATTAGCCTCAAAATTTATTCACCGAGAACTGCTGCCTTTTACTGCGCCGAGTAGGAACTACTGGTTGGAAACGTAATTCCTTTAACTGGCCTCGCGATGCTCTTTATACCATTGGTGCAAATGGCCAATGAGAGCCTCCCTGGATAAAGACTTAGACCAATACTCATCGAATGTTCCCATTGGAATCTTATCCTTAAATCTGTCAATTGGGAGTTCAGTATATCCAATGATGGGAATTTGAAATCGCTTACGACGAATCTCTTGACTTACATTAATTGCGCTAAGACCCGCCATTTCAATATTCATCAGAATGATGTCATAAGCCGTTACCTTGGACTTCTCTATGGCTTCAACTCCATTTTTAGCCCCATCAATACGTGCTCCCGTTGCTTTTAAGAGATGAAGAATTTGTGTGTGGGTTTCCGAAGAGTCATCAACAATTAGAATTTGCATTCCATTGAGCACTAGCTGTCGCGATATATTTATTGCTGGAAGTGTGAAGTAAAATGTCGTCCCTTGATCTGGAATCGATTCAGCCCAGATTCGCCCCCCGTGAAGTGAAACAATCTTTTTACAGATCGCTAATCCTATTCCCGTTCCGGAGTGCTCCTCCGGGCCATAAAGTCTCTTAAATATATCGAAGATTTGCTCCGCATACTTTTGTTCAAATCCGACGCCATTGTCCTTTACGCTGATAATCCAAAATTCATTATCCTGTTTTGCTTCTATTTCTATAACAGGAGTACTCGTCGATCGAAATTTAATGGAATTTCCGATGAGATTTTGAAAAAGCAGACTTAACTGATTCTGATCCCCAAAAATACTAGGAAGATTACTTTGAACTATTTTAGCCCCGCTCTTCTGGAAAGTAGCCTGCAAGTTGTCTATGGCCTCATTTACAGCATTTGCAATATCAATTTGTTGAAACCCCTCTTCATTTGCTCTACCTACCTGCGAATAGCAGAGTAAGTCATTAATAAGCTGTCGCATCTTTTCAGTACCAGAGATCACATGGTAGGCGAATTCTTTGCCCTTAGGAGAAAGCTTACTGGACAACTCTCTCATGAGAAGCTCAGTATACATGGAAATCGTACGTAAGGGCTCTTGGAGATCATGCGAAGTGATATTGGCAAAGTGCTCAAGCTCCTGATTTGAACGCTTTAATTCCTCTCTTTGCCTTTGTTCAATCTCCAAATGTTTTCGCTCCGAGATATCATGAATAAAGGAGAAAAAATGCAGTTCCCCATTAATCTCGGCTGTTGCAATGGTGAGCTCTACTGGAAAGCCATGTCCATCCCGATGTAGGGCTCGAAGCTCAATCAATTTATTGAGTATAGGCCCCACACCGGTCTTAAGATAACGATCAACCCCTCGGTAGTGAGCCTCTCTTAAGTTCTCCGGGATAATGATTTCTGAGAGGGGCTTTCCGATCACTTCACTGCGCTTCCAGCCGAATATTTTTTCAGCACTTGGATTCCAATCGGTGATCATTCCCTCGATATTCATCGCGATAAAGGCGTTGTGGGCCGTTTCAATAATGAGCCTATTCAAATTTACGCTTTCTAAAAGCCGTCTTTCAATCTGAAACTTGTAAAGAGCGGTTTCAATCATGGTTCGCAATTCTCTTTGATTAAAAGGTTTTAGAAGATATCCATAGGGCTGAGTTAGCTTTGCCTGTTCCAGGGTTACTTCATCCGAGTGCGCTGTCAGATAAATAATTGGAATATGAAATCGCATTCCAATTTCTTGGGCCGCTTCGATACCTGTCATCTTTCCTTGAAGCCTGACATCCATGAGTATGAGATTAGGCAAGTGTTTTTCAGAGAGCTTGACAGCATCCTCTCCAGAGACTGCGATTGCAGAAATCTCGTAACCTATCGCTTTAAGTCCATCTTCAAGATCCGCGGCGACAATAGCTTCGTCCTCCACGATTAAGATACGAGTTTTTTCATTTTTTGCCATTCTTCCTTTACTTTATAGAAATTGGAAACTGCACTCTAAATTCGGTGCCCCTTTCCGTTTTTAGCTCTAAATGACCTTTAAGTTGCTCACTTAAACCTCTAACAAGCCTAAGTCCCAACGAATTGGTTTTCTGATAGTCGATATCATTTGGAAAACCCTTTCCATTATCACTCACCGTGAGTAAAAGCTCCTTCGGAGAGTGTTTTTGCAACAGTACCCGAATTTCCCCTTTTCTTCCTTCTGGAAAGGCATATTTGAGACTATTAGATACAAGCTCATTAATAATGAGTCCGCATGAAATAAGCTTCTCTGGCTCCATCACGCAATCCCAAGTATCCACCTGAAAACGGATGAACTCATTGGATACGCCATAAGAGATAAAGAGATTTCGTACTAGTTCTTTAAAATAGTCATTCAAATTAATACTTGAGAGGTTTTGAGATTGGTAAAGCCGTTCATGCAACAATGCCATCGTATGGATGCGATTTTGGCTATCAAGAAAGAGTTGTTTACTCTCGGGATCAATGCTCTTAGTTGACTGAAGTCGAAGGAGACTTGTAATGATCTGCAGGTTATTCTTGACCCTGTGATGAATCTCGCGAAGCAACATCTCTTTTTCCGTAACCTCTTTCTCTAACTTTATATTTAATACTTCCAACTCTTTCGAACTCTTGAGTGTGAGTGCCTGTGGAATAAGCGGAAATAGGCGTATCGCCGTAAAAAGTGAAATACTAGCGGTAATTGCCTTCACGATTCCGTCCAAACGATAGACTGGATTCCATAGGGTAACGATGTTCATCAGATGTGTGGTTCCACACCATAAGATAAATGCACTAAAGAGAACGAACATCCAATGGAAGGGAACTTCTTGTTTTTTTTTTCGTACAAAATATAAAAGCATCAAAGGAATGAAATAATAGGCCAGCGTGATACCGGCATCGCTAATCACATGAAGCCAAACTATCTCAGGCTTCCAAAAATAGCAGTGCCCGTGGGGTATAAAGTCTGCGTTTAAGAGCCTCTTAAAAAAAATGGCAAATGAATCACCCTCAGCCAAGTTAAGAGCGGGTTCATGGGAATGCATTACTGCCTCTTCTGCAAATATTGCCGAAAATTTAAAAGACAAAAAAGCCACTATTAATGGAAAATACCTAGAGAAGAAAAATGTAGTCGTTCTTTTCAAATCACTTACCTTCTATTGTCTGTTCATAATCCTAATCGGCCAATATCATCTCAACTAACGACTGCTGTGAATATTTGGTAATTCAGCAGTCGCAAACCAAAAATCTTCAATACTCTTCATAACTGCATTGAATTTTGTAAGCTCTGTCGGCTTAGAGATGTAACAGTTAGCATGAAGTTCATAACATCGCTTAATATCTTCATTTGCACGTGAGGTTGTTAAAATGAGTATCGGGATTCCACAAGTATTTGGATCCTCTTTAAGCTCCTTAAGAACCTCACGTCCATTTTTGCGAGGTAGATTTAAATCCAAAATGATGAAATCGGGTCGGGTGGCTTCGCTATTTTTAACTTTATTAAACATATAATAGGTCGCTTCTACCCCATCCTTCAGGGTGGTCAATTTATAGTTGAGCTTTGTTTCTTTAAGCAGCAGATTAAGGAGCTGAATATCTCCTGGGTTGTCCTCTACTAGAAGAATCTCTACAGCTCTTTCTGTTCTTTGAAGCATTTCCATCTCTCCACTCCATTTCTTGTTGTCAGTTAATTAGCTCATTTTGCATTTTCCACACCAAAGTTATGGGGCTATCTCAACAAGAATATTTTTATCGAGTAGCTGAGTGGATTACATACAAAAAAACAGGTTCATAATTTGACTCTTTCGGGAAAGCGATTGGTACGAAAGCAGAAGGCCACTCTAACAAGTAAAATTGAGACCGGTACCTCTACAATAGGGATTGTTCAACACCTTCGGAATCGAATGGTGGGATTCAGAAGTCATATAGACCACACCTTTTTCCCATTCTGCCGGACGACGGGTGTTTCTTGCGGCTACAAGTCCCGTTAAGGCGACCAGGGTTCCGCCGCTGGTCAATACTCCCCAACTCGTTGAGGGAAATCCCACCATCTCAATGAGCTAACGTACACAGGTATTTTCAATTTCTGCGGCGGCGGGGCAAGCGCCGTAATTTCCCGAGTAACGATTTGTAAGGGCTGCCAGATAATCTCCCAATGCTGCTGACGGCACTCCTCCACCCGGAACGTACGCCATATAGCGGCCCGATGCGGCGTTAAGCCCACTCATGAGAACTTCATTTCCGAGTTGTGCCAGAATGGAATCAAATGAAATGGGTTTATCGGGAATAGGCTCGATCAGTTTTACAACGTCTGGGTTAGGATTGTTGGCTAGTTGATGGGGTAATTCTCCAAGGAATTTAGAAGTAAATACTCCCATTTTTTCAACAAATCCTTTGAACTCCTCCTTGGTGGTATCCAAAGCACGAGAAGCACCTTCTACCTGCTGGACTTGCTGTTCCAATACTGAAATTTCTTTTTCGTTGTTCTTTGTCATGTCGCTACACCAGCCATTGAAATAGAGTTTTCGGATGGGTTATTTACTAGAAGTATTTCTTCAATGGATTGGCTGCGCCGGTGAGCAGGCTACTAAAAGGAGACAGCAAATGCTTGGTAGCAGCAATAAAATATTTTTTCTGTGCCCCAACGCTTTTTGAGTGAAGTACAAACTTTTCATTTTTTCAAATAGCAATCGGTAATCACCCGTTCGATAGCGATCAACGACGACCCAATCTCGTTAGAGACAGTAATTTTCGAACTTTCACTTGAACCTAACACTATTTCGACTTTACTGACTTTATCAACCACCGGAATTTCGCCCGAATATCGATCACCCTCTCTGCTTATTGCCAAAATTGGATTAGCCGTTTACTACAGAGAGGGTCACTTTCTTTACGTAGCACCAAGCATCCTCGACTTCTTTTAATTCAACTTCATAAATAAACATACGATTTCCAGTGCATTTTACAATCACTACATATTTATCTTTTTGATCATCAGACTGGGAAGCTTTTCCGCGACACTGCTTTTTTAAATCAGGATAACGTTTTCCCACATCCCTAACCGCAGCATCCGAAGCTAATCCATCGCCATCTTCACATGTGGCAAAACTTGATTGAGTAGCCAACAATCCAAATAAAAATAAAGAAATCATAAGTTTCATAAAAAGGAACCTCCTAAGTGTTTCTGTAATTAATTTACCGCCATAAATCTTCTGTCAGTTTGAAACCAAAAATCACGGTCTCACAAAGCTTTGCCTGGACTAAACTCAATTTAATTTTCTTAGATTATCACAACGCAGCCCCGTCTCATTTGTTACGAAGACTTCAGAGTGCGTGAGCTTAATTGATACTTCATCCAAGTTCCATGCACGAAAGACCATTTCTAGTTTACGGATATGGGATTCAAAAATCGTAGCGGGGATTGATAACGATATCTTATCCCATACAGATCCAAAACCATCAGTACCTAACACCATATTCATTTTAGATTGAATTGTTGCTTCTTTGACGGAGTGGATGAAGTTTTCACCGTCGACTGAAGCCTCAACTTTTAGGAACTGCACTCCAAAAAGTTTTTCACTTTTTCGAATTTTAACCTGACAAGGACTGGTAACATGAACTTCGCCTAGGGTTACGAAGCGTGTTGCACGGCCCACATAGTCTCCAACCAACGAAATGCTCTCTCTGTCCGCAGCCCACGAAAAAGAGGGGACAAGATTAAGCAACAGGGTAAAAAGTAAAAATACTCGACATAATGTTAAGGACATTTAATTTCTCCTATGTTCAAATTTTTCACTAAATATAATGCGGTACGTCTACCCGATGCTGATCTTAAGATCAAACTTAAAAAAGTGCCGACTTTCACTGAGCAAGAGAAGGTCGGCATCGGAAAAACAAAAACCTGTTAATCTATTGGGGCTTAGTGTTGCAAATTACTGGAACATATATCGTCGAGTCGCTCAACCAGACGGCAACCGTGCCATGCACATAGGGGTAAGTAAGTTCATGGGTTTGAAGACGTGTGATTGAAATCTTTACGCGTTTTTCGCCACCTGCCTGATATCCATACTCTGTATCGTTCTTAAATGGAGTTGCCGATTCAATTGCAACGGGTTTTCCATTCTCCGAAAATTTAAGAACGTAGCTGCCAGGTGTTCCCACAGTAAGTCCAGAAATCCTCTGAACAGAAAGATTGTAATTTTTTTCGTCCTGCGATTCCTGACAGGTCTGGGTCACGAGTCGATCTCAACTACTATGCGGTACGTTCATCTCTTGGGAAATAGAATCAAGGAGGTTTCAAAATCCTTCGCGATTAGGCCTTGTGACCCCAAGAAACCAGTCCTTCGTGTTGTTACCAACCCATAATCATTTCGGTCTATTTCGGTTCTCTTCTGTTTCCCGTGCAACCTTTGTGCAACCTTTTTAGGTTTTTAATGAAAAAGGGCCGGAGAGCATGCTTCGCTTTTCAAGATCCAATGGTATTACCGAAGGCTTTCATACCAAAATGGAAATGCTCTCAAGACGAGCTTTCGGATTTAGAAGCTTTTCAAATTATCGATTAAGGGTACTTGCACATTGTGGTTGGGATGGGGTATTTGCTATCAGAAATCAACCTCACCAAGGGGCGATTCCCCCGTCAATGGCGTAGAGCCCTACTTGTACTTCTTGGTACCTGGTTTACACTTTATACCGGGCACATGGTTTACACTATTCTGCACTGTTCACACCTGTATAGTTAGGTTTAAGCCCGAAAGGATCGTCCTTTGGGGCAAACTTTTGACTGAACTCGTCGAAATA
>SXPJ01000092.1 GCA_005776395.1 Bdellovibrionales bacterium
CAAAATGTCGTTTCAATGGGAAGAAACGCTAGAAACACAAACAAATTAAAGACTCGTCAGCCTTTGAGGGAAATTTTAGTTATTACCAAGAATCCTTCTGATCAAAAAACAATCGAGAAGTATAGCGATATCATTTTGACTGAACTCAACATCAAAAAAGTATCCTTTACTAATGACGAAGCTAAATGGGTTAGTTTTTCTGCTAAACCCAACGCCAAAGTCTTAGGACCTAGGCTCGGTCAAAAGATGAAAGTTATCTCTCAAAAAATCAGAGAACTCACTCCAGAACTCGTTGAGAGACTTGAGCAGGAAGGTTCACTTGAGATGGAAGAGGAAAAGATATTCCTATCTGACGTTATTTTAGATCGTCAACCCAAGATGGAAGGTGTTATCCAAACCCTAGGTGGTATTACCCTATGGATTGATACTAAACTTGATATCGAATTGATTCAGGAGGGGCGAGCGAGGGAACTCGTTAATCGCATTCAGAGGTTAAGAAAAGATCTTCATTTCGAAGTGGTCGATAAAATTAAAGTGGCTTTTGAGACATCGCCAGAGTTGAAACAGGCTTTTGAAGATCATAGGGCTTATGTAGTTTCTGAAATTTTAGCTACTGAGTTTGAAGCTAAAGAACAAGATTCCTGGACCTCGGAACAAGATATCGACGGTATTGTGCTTAAACTTCATATTCAAAAAGCCTAAGGAGTTTTTATGAAGATTATTAAGATGTATGAATATCCCAATTGCACGACCTGTAAGAAGGCTGTGAAATTTCTTGTGAACAATCGATTTCCAGTTGAAAGAGTTAATATCTTTGAGAGGGCTCCTACTAAAACAGAAATTAAACTGATGCTAAAGTACTTAGATGGAAATTTAAGAAGGATTTTTAACACCACTGGGACTCTCTACAAAGAGATGAAGCTTGCTGAGAAACTACCTAAGATGACTGAGGATGAAGCGATTGAGCTTTTGACGAGTAACGGTCGATTAGTAAAACGGCCTTTTCTCCTTTTGGAAAGTACAGGTCTTATTGGTTTTCATGAATCCCAATGGCGAGAGAAGTTACTTGGAGAGGCTAAGAAATCGTAAAAGCTAAGAATTAAAACAGGTTCCAAATCAGAAGTTTTTCAAAAATATGTTAATTTTTACTTTTAGGAACTTTGGCTAGATAAGGTTCCGCGCCCCAGTCAATCTTAGCTACTTCAGTTAGCAATTGATTCAAAGTCATTTCCTGGGAAATAGGATCGATCTTAAAAAATTGTTCAGGAAAAATAACTCCCACCCCTTTTTTAAAAGTTATTCGTTCAAAGTTATTTGAATGCGAAACAAGAACTTCGATCTTCTCTTCCTGTAAAGCAGAACTTATTTTAGAAACAGCAGTGGCAAAATTTCCCTTAGATTCCAGACGAGACAAGGTACCGTAAACAACCTCTTTTTCTTCAATGGACAATAATTGAACATTAGAGGTGTCTTCAAAAGTAAAAGATGGAAATGAAACAGGCTCCTTGAGCATAAGAAAACTCAAAAATAAAAATACTGTAACCACTATCCATCGATAAGCGTTAACCATCTATGTAGACTCCCTAAAAAATAATGGCCTCTTAAAAATAAAAAATGAGACAGAAGCCCTATGAGTCGCTTAAAGAAGCAAGAGGTGTGCCTGCACCCTAGCTGGGCAGGGGTTAGAAAAGCGCCCCAAAACGCCCTTTTTAGATCAACGAATGTGCCATCTCTAGACACCGGTATGCCCTGAGAATACGAGAACTTAAGAGAAAAGTTGCCTTGCTGGAAGAGCTCTGCTATTGCCTTGGAATTCTATTAAATGTGGGCCGGTAGCTCAGCTGGGAGAGCATCAGGCTGGCAGTCTGAGGGTCGTGGGTTCGATCCCCATCCGGTCCATTTTTTAAATTATTTACGGTTCTTCTCAATCCAGAGTGGATAAACCTAAAAATGCCTGTTTTCACTGAACGATGATCTACTTACCCACTACGAAAGGTTAAGAACCCAAGCATTGGGCCCAGTTGGGATCGAACCAACAACCCCCAGATTAGAAATCTGGTGCTCTATCCTATTGAGCTATGGGCCCGTAATGGCAATTTAACCGTTTTTATAACTACTTAAACAACCTCCTTTTTTCAATCATTCTTTAGAATTTACAATTTGGATCAGCAATTAAGGCCTTAAAGCTCACTTCAGCTATTACTAAATATCTGTTTTTACTTGTTAAACTACTGATATCTAACCTGTTCAAAATTTTACAAAGAAATGCTTTGGCCCCCTTTAACTCATTTAAAGAAAAAATAATGCTCTAGGGATAAAATAGGACCATGAAACTCTCTCTTTCCCACAGCGCATTGAAGGTGGTCCACAGTCGTTATTTACTTCGCAATGAAAAGGGGGAGGTATCTGAAAGCCCAGAGGCCATGATGAAAAGAGTCGCTCGGGCCGTAGCGAGTGCAGAATCTCATTTTAGCGAAGAATCTCAAATTGAATATTGGGCTCAAAAATTTGAAGAAATTCTTTTTAAATTAGATTTTCTTCCCAATTCTCCTACGCTTATGAATGCAGGAACTAGAGGCGGACAACTCTCGGCCTGTTTTGTTCTTCCAATTGAAGATTCTCTATCTTCAATTTTCGACACCCTAAAACTAACAGCGACTGTTCAACAATCGGGCGGCGGTACAGGATTTTCATTTTCTAAATTACGGCCTAAAGGGGAAAAGGTTTCTTCCCTTGCCGGAACAGCAGCTGGACCTATTTCATTTATGAAAATTTTTGAACCATAAACTCCTTTATGAAAATAAAATGATGCAATTTCAGGATGTGTTTGTACTTGAATTAAGAAGCAAGAATCTAAAGTAAAGCCATTGTTTTTTTGTGTCTTATCGA
>SXPJ01000093.1 GCA_005776395.1 Bdellovibrionales bacterium
CCATCTCTCCGCAATATCTCTGTGTGTGGCTGATAAATGAGGGTAAATTACTAGCATTGGGACCAGGGCTTGTCTACTTTAGAGAATGGGGGTCCGTTTAGTTTTGAAATAATCCTTAAGAATTTGGGCACAATCGGACTCCAAAATCCCCCCTTGAACCCCCTTAAAACGATGGTCAAATACCCCCTGCTCGATCCAGGGGGATATACGATTAAGGCCAGCCTGTTTAGGATCGGAACAGCCATAAACAATTCGGGCGGCGCGGGCCCAGAGTAAAGCCCCAGCACACATCATACAGGGCTCTGCCGTCACAAAGACCCAGCTCTCTTCCGGCAATCGCCAGCTCTTTTGGGCTAGGTTATATTTTTCTAAAGCTACAATCTCAGCGTGGGCTGTTGTTTTATGGGACTGCTCTCTTAAGTTCATTCCATCGCTAATGATCTTGTTTTCATGAACGATCACAGACCCTATAGGGATCTCATCCAATTCAGCGGCTTTTTGAGCGAGCTTAAGAGCCTCTCTCATCCAAAAGTTAAGTGATTCGAAATTCATAATATTCCTTTTTAGGCGAATTGATGGCCGAAGTGAACTCTAAAATAGATCGCCGTGTCATAAAAGGCCGGTTTGTCATCGTTGAAGCTTCTTTTTATCAAGGTTCTGATGTTACAATGGTTTTTAATGGATTTTGAAAAAAACCACGAATCCTTTTTATTTCCTGAGTTTCCTATCTCTATCCGAAACCTCTTCTCCCAGACCTTTCGTTTTCAACCTTTAAGACAACTAGGGGCTGGCTACTATCGAATGTCCTCGATAAAAATTGCCAGAATTCTGCAGGGTTCAGTTCCGAGTTCTAAAGTTTATTTATTGGGGGAAGATATTGAACAGTCCATTCCTGGTGTTTTTGACCAGGATTTTCTATTAGTTAAGGAGAAAGAGGTTCGAGAAAAAGAGATCTGGGATCTTAGAACCGATTATTTCGAGCTCAAGAGAAAGTTTCCTTTGATAGGAGAGGTCCTATTCACTCGATTACAAGATTTTAGAGAATTTCAAATGGCGGGATCTGCAGCTTTTGTGGGCTTTTCTGAACTAAAAAAGTTTAGTGAGAATCGTTGGAAAATCAAAAAGGCAAAAGAAAATTTGTCTCAATCCCCTTTAAGCCAACTGGCTTTAAGTCTTTACTATTTTGAAAAGGCCCAAAAGTATCTCATTAAATCATTTTTAGGAAATTCCAGCTTTTATCGAGCTAGATTTATTAAGGAAGTGGGGAGAACTTTATTCGCTTGTTCTGGAGAAAGATTAGATTCTCTTCAATCCCAGAGTCCTTCGGTATTAATGGCACATGCTTTTTATCAAATCCAACAATTGGCCAACCTAGCCAATCAGGACAAACCTAAGAATAAGATCGACTTTAAAATTAACTTTCCGGAAAAAAATGGAGCTCGATTCTCTTCTGAAATGCTTAATCGAAGTTGGATTCATAAGCTTAAAAAAACAGATCCGATATTTTCAGTTTTGAGGGGAAGCTCAGCCCCTTTGATTTTAATCCCTTCCGCAGATATTAATTTAGTAACTGCGGTTAATCTTTTTTCTGGTTTTGTTAATTTGTTACCAGCCTTATTGCAGGATTCAAAAGATATTCCCTTATTGATTCCAGCTGCAGCTTTCGAGATGATGTCTTTGGGATGGCATTGGGGAAAACCGTTTTCTCACCTAAGCTGGATCTGTCCCGCGCAATTAAATGATTCTAAATGGAGAGCTGCTTGTGCAAGAGCTAGCTTTCAACGGTTAAAAGAGAGAGCCTTACTAGAGCGCAATTTAATTCTAGGAAAAATGATCTCTCAGTCCCCTGAGACAGTTTCTAAGGCATTAAAAACACTTTCTCGAATTTTATTGGTGTTAGAGGCTAGGGAAAATTTAGCTGACAGCATTCTCATTGAAAAATGTCAGTCTAAGCTTCCGAAAACAAGTGAAGTTTTTAAAATGCTTACTACAAGCAAAAACATATTAAGTTTACAAACCTTAATCAGGGCGGCTCTAACTGTTTTAAACGAAGTTCCCTCCCTCGCGACAGAGTAGTTCAATTGTGGATCTTTTTACTAAAACCAGAATAAAAAAAACGGTATTGGAACATCGAAAGGCCCATGCTCAATTTCCTACATTAAAAGATCTGGAGCGGTACGGATTTTCTAAGAAAGAGATTGATAAGGCGGTAAAAGAAAAGTGGTTAGATCAGCTTTATGTTAACTTAACGACAGGCGCCGTAGTAAAGGTTTTTCGAGTTAAAGATTAATCCTTGGCTTCTTTCAAGATCTCGGTGGCTCCCCAAGAGTATGATTTCTTAAATTTCTCATTGATTGATAAAGCCATGGAAATTTTAATTGTCCCCACAAACTAAGTAATTTTCTAGTGGGGATAATGAAAAGCGAGTTCGAGTTAAAAAGTTTTGAGAGGCATTCATTTGCTTTACTTGTATTTCCTTCATTCAAGTATTCGATGCTTAATAAAAAGTAGTTTCTATTAAGGTTTTTTCTAATGTCTTTGTGGTTTTTTTGAGGAAGATAGGCTTTGATCTGGGTTAGGAAATAGATGTTGTGTTCTAAATGGAAGCTAGATTGTCTTCCCCCCCAAAGTCCTTTAGAACGCATTCTCCAAACCCCCATAATTTCCGGAAGAATTTTAATGGGGCCATGCAATGAGTTTAGAAGATCAATACACCAGTCATGTCCTGTCAGATTAAAAAAGAAATCGGGTAGGGTAGAAAAAATTCTATTTCTGAATAGGAGGCTACAGTTATGTGGGAAGCAGGCCTCAAGAAGCGCTTGAGTATCAAAAGAGCTCATATCGGTTCTGGGGAGAGGTCCGTGTTTTGAATTATCATCTTCGGATATTGCCCAAATCTTGTGAGCGCAACATGAGTATTGCGGATTGTTTTCTAGAAAATCTAATTGACGGGATAACTTTAAAGGATCGATCCAATAGTCATCTCCATCGCAATGGGCAATGTAATCACCTTTAGCCTCTTTCCAGGCCCTTTCATAGTTGCGAGTGTGACCTGTGTTTTTTGGAGCTGAAAGAATTTTGATGAGCTCAGGATGTTTTTGCTGATAGCTATGGGCTATATTTAAGGTTCCATCTGTGGAGCCGTCATCACCTATAATGACCTCTAGTTTTGCGTTCACAGTTTGTTCTAAAATTCCATTTAGAGCTTGAGCGAGATACTTTTCATGATTGTAGGTAATGACTAAGATACTGATCGTTTTAAGAGAGGACTGGAGCATAGATTGGTTACCTAACTTTTAAATGGAAAATTAATTGAGGGAGTTGGGCGGTGACTGGAGTTTTTTGCCAACTTCCATAGCAGTCTTCAATTATAAATCCTGCGACCTCAAAAAGTTTCATCCATTGGTCCACATTAAAAAGATGAAGTGTTGAGCGATAGATTGAAAAGTCAGTTAGGTTTTTAGCCACTGCAACTTCAAATGTAGTCTGGCTCTCTTTTGTCCCTGGATATGTTTTTTCCCAGATTCGATTCTTTGGATTGCTATCCAATTGATCTGAGACATACCGCCAAATGCATTCTCTAAAGTTCCACTGATTCTCTAAGTAGTCGAGATTATGAACTTCAACAAAGAAACTCCCATCTGGAGTTAAATGAGCTAAAACATTTCTAAGTATTCCAAGAATAGTGAATTCAGTTTCCGATTGCTCAAGTGCTTGGTGGCTAGCAAAAACGGTTTGATATGTTTCATCGATTTCAAATTTAGTAAATTCCAGTGGATAGATCTGAAAAAAGGATTGTTTTTCTGGTTTTAAAAGCTCTCTCGTACTTCTAAGTGAGTTAATTCTAAAAGGACAATTTTCTAGTGAGAAGGTTGTAATATCTTGATTAACTAAAGCGAGCACTAAGTTTTTTGAGCTATTAGCGAGATCTAACACCAACCCTGGATGTTGTTTGCACCAATCCAATGCAAAAGCTATCTTGGTCGCTTCATTGCCTAGAAGTTTGATGAGATACTCACTCACTTCATCGTGATTGGATGCAGTCGAATCTGAGATTAAACTTTCTCGAGGATAGAGAAACTGATTAAAAACGAAAGTTTCAGCGAGTCTCTTGATTTGGTGTAGTGGAGTCATTAATTGAAGGATTCAATTTTACCACAACTCACCTCAAAAACAGAAAACAGCCCCTCATAACGCAGTAGTTCTCGGTGAGCCACAGCGCATGGTAAAAAGCGGAGTCATTCAAGAATCTGGATATGAAAGTGGGGCTACCAGCTCCAAGGAAAGTCGCTGTACGCCCCACTTTCATATCCAAATTCTTGAATGAACCCTCATAAAATTACTCCAATGGCACACCGAGACTTTGCGAAAAGGTTTTTCTAGTGCTTCTCAATTAGCTTCAAAATTTATTCACCGAGAACTGCTGCTCATAACTCTGGTTGCGGCGTGACAAGATCTAAAGAGGCTGTATCATTTGTTGAAAGGCCTCTATTTTTAATACCTTCCTGAAGATCTCTAGATCATTTTGCGGAGTCTGGCAGGTTCTGTTTTCGCAAAGATAGAGTGTGGTCTTTCCCTCTAGGCAGGTTTTGCCCTTAAAAAGTATATTTTCATCTTGGTCTTTCTGTTTTACGGCCACCACTTTATTGGGAATAAAAGTTCCTCGAATAACGTAAAGCCAATCTTCAATCGACTCATCATTGCCCGGAAGTAAAACAAATTCCTGAGATCGGTTTTGCAAAAGTTCGAGTGCGATAAGCATTTGCCCCGAAGCTTGAGGCAGGGTTCTCATTTGGCTTTCGTATTTTTCCAATGCCTGTTCGGCTATTTTTAAATAAGAATCATTGTAAGTCAGTTTGCCGAGTCGTATCAGAGCTGTAATAGCTATGGCTGTACTAGAGGGGGTGGCGCCATCGTAAGTTTCTGTAGGGCGAATGACTAAATCGGTTTGTTTGTCACTTGCGAAGAAAAAAGTTTTTGAGGGGGCATCCCAAAAGAGTTCAATCATTCTTTGGGTGATTATTTGCGCTGTAGATAAAAACTTTTCATTAAAGTTGGATTCATAGATTGTAATAAGTGATTGAGTGAGGTGAGCATAGTCTTCTAGAAAGCCATTAAATTTAGCTTCGCCACAAGAGTAAACATGTTTCAGGTTTTTGCCATCCCATAAATTTTGCAAAATAAATTCAGAGGCTTTCTCAGCTTTTTCTAAATAAAGAGGTTCATTGAGTATTTGATGGGCTAGAGCTAAAGAGTGGATCATCATTCCATTCCAAGAGGTTAGACATTTCGTATCTAAGCTAGGACGAATTCGTTTTTGTCTTAAACTGAAAAGTTTGCGTCTTGCGAGCGCCAGAGTTTCCTCAAGTTCAGTTTCGGATAGGTTGAACTGAATTGCCAAATCGGACCAGTTTTCAGTTCGATGTAAGATGTTTTGATGCTCCCAATTTCCCTGTTCAGAAACATTGTAAACTTTATTAAAAATAAGTGCGATTTCGGAGCCCAAAGCGGTATCAATTTCCTCTTTAGACCAGATATAAAACTTACCTTCCACACCTTCGCTATCGGCGTCCTCAGTGCTGTGAAAAATACCTTCTGGAGATAACAGATCTCTAAAAGTATAATCGATGATTTCTCTAGCCACTCGGGCAAAGGGGAGGTGGTGAGTGGCCTGATAAGCTTCCAGATAAAGTTCAGTGAGTAGGGCATTATCGTAAAGCATTTTTTCAAAGTGAGGCACTAGCCACTGCTCATCAGTAGAATATCTGTGAAACCCTCCACCCAATGAATCGTAAATTCCACCTCGGGACCAAAGTTCTAAAGTGGTATTGAGTAGAGTCAGTGCCTCTGTAGTTTGAGTGGTCTTCCAATGACGTAAGGCTAATCGAAAATCCATTGTATGAAAGAACTTAGGAGCTTGGCCAAGTCCACCGTAAACGGGATCAAAGGAATTCTTTGTGCGATGAAATGCGGCCTCGGTTAGAGCCCGGAAGGAAAGGGTGTTCTCGTTTGAAGAATCTGTTTTTGAGATCTCTTTTAAAGCGATAAGAAGTTCTCCAGCCGATTTTTTAACTTCCGAGGGTCGACTTTTCCAAGTGCTAGAGACCCCCTTGAGAATTTTTTTAAAACCGGGAAGTCCCATCTTATCCTCAGGTGGAAAGTAAGTTCCTCCATAAAAAGGCTCAAGTTCTGGAGTTAAAAAAACGGTCATTGGCCATCCCCCTCGATGGGTCATAATCTGAACTGCGTTCATATAAATGTTATCGAGATCAGGGCGTTCTTCGCGATCCACTTTAATACTGATAAAGTGTTCATTTAAAATTTGGGCCGTAGTTTCATCCTCAAAACTTTCTTTTTCCATCACATGGCACCAGTGACATGCGGAATATCCAATTGAAAGAAAGATAGGTCTGTTTTCTTTTTTTGCTCTTTTTAAGGCCTCCTCTCCCCAGGGGTACCAATCTACAGGATTGTGAGCGTGTTGAAGGAGATAGGGGCTGGTTTCTGAAACTAATCGATTGGTAAATGGGTGTAAGGTCATAGGGGGCTGATTTTAGTTAGGCTTGATTTAGAAGTCACGCCCTATGGAAGGTTGTGAACTTAGCCACGCGATATCATAAGTTATTGAAACTACAAAACTTTTAATAATGACTATTGATTTGACGCTGCGCGCATGGTAAAACTCCTCGTTTTCAAGAGGTCTCCATTCGGGGGGCTTAAAAGCTTTTAAATTATTGAAAACAGGCTCAAATGAGGCCTTAAATGATTTTTAGGGGGGGAAATGAAGTTTAATTTTTTTGTTTCTGTAGCTGTTGTTGCATTAGGGGTAGCTCCATCCGTATTGAGAGGAGAAACAACCCAATCTATTAGGTCCGTGCAAAGGGCCAGCCTCCAAAAGGCCTCCACTTCGGTTAATGTTAGAGTTCACAATAAAGCTAAGAGTTCTTTATCAAACAGTTCATCAGCCGTTTTAGCCTCCTCGGGTCTTGAGGCTCTTTATGGATTTTTAGAGTTTCGCCCCTCTTACAATGATGTTCAAAAGGAGGCTCATAGCGAGAACACTGCTGAAGTGGGATATAAAATGGCCCCTAACCTTCAAGTGGGTTACGTACAGTATTATAACGTAAATTTAATAAATAGTAGCCCCACTACCCAAGGTCTTAACCTATTAGCTAATGATGGATTTGCCTATTTTAAGGCCAAAGAAATTTGGCAGAGCCCAGATAAACATTTATCAGCTTCATATCAATTAAGACTTTTCACTCCTACGAGTCAAAAAAAGTTCCAAGAGGGTTACATCACAAGTGTGAGAAATCAGTTTTTATTGAATTATAAATTCAATAACTTTGTTAGCGTTGATTTAAGCTACCACCCCATTCTTCATGTCTACAATAAAGCGGGAAGTTTGGATTCTAAGGGATTGTGGCAAGCCAGTCCTTCTTTTAATCATCAATGGATTTTTCAACCGGTTATTCATCCTGCAGCGAATTTTACCTTTGTTTTCCCTGTAGTTTATCAGGTGACTCAATATAAACAATTTGCTGGAGCTGCTAATTCTCAAAAATGGAAAAAATCTCTCAGCTTTTCGCCGGAGCTTGATTATGAGGTTAACTCCATGCATACAGTGGGAATAGCTTTCTATACTGAAAGTGTAATGTCGGAATATGGCCGAGGATTTGATTTCTCTAGTGGATTTAAGACTGGGACTGCTCAGTTGGTGTGGGGCATTAATCTCTAATCTTACAGAACCAAGGTTTGAATTTCTTGGTACAATAGTTTTATGAAAAAAAATATTGTACCTGCTTGGACCTTTATCCTCCTTTTAAATTTTTCTTCTATTTGGGCCGATAGCGATAGTCTTCCTTTAAATAAAAAAACACCGGTCATTAAAGAAAGTGATTCGGCTGAGGTGACTCAGCAGCTTAAGAGTGGAAGTGGCAAAGAGCCTGAGCCTGTGCTTGGCTCTAAAGAGGCCTCCTCCCCTAAACCTTCTTTGGGGTCGATAGGGGTTTACGGAACTCAAAAACTAAATGAGGTTATGCTTAAGGAGTTTTTGGGAGAAGACTTAAATGAATGGATTAAAAAAGGGCTAGCTGGAGATGAGTCTAGCGTTGAACTTGAAAAAAAACTTATTCAAAGAATTCAGCAAAAGTTTGACTTTGCTTTTGTTGAATTTAGTGTTGTTCAGTTTTTTGAAGTTGATAATTTATCGGTCCACATAGTTTTGGATGTGGTTGAAAAAAATGATCTGCCTACTAGAGCCAATTTTATACCTGAGCCTACGAATCAATTTCCGGATCCTAGTAAGCTTATTCAAGCTTGGTTGGAGTATGAAAATATAGCAATGGATCTGGTTGAGGCGGGGCAGATCTCTCCTGATGGACAAAAGTGTCAGGCACTGCACTGCCCCTTTGGACATGAGCACCCCAAGCTTAAAAAATATGGTTCATTATTTTCCGAGGGGGTTAAGAAGAACGCTGATAAGTTATTAGACATCTTAGGAAAAGATAAAAGAGCGGAATATCGATCCAGTGCAGCTTACCTGCTTCCCTATCTGATGGACGGAAAAAAAATAATTCCTTCTCTTGTCGAAAGAATTCGAGATCCTGATGTTGTTGTGAGGAATAATTCTCTGAGGGTATTAGGAGAGATTGCTGAGTTTCATCCTGAATTTGTAATTCCTGTAAAGCCTTTAATTGCCGCTTTGAACTATCCGAGAAGTTCCGATCGTTCTAAGTCGATCTATGTTCTTTATACACTCGCTGCCAATTCAAGCTCTGCCCGTGAAGAGATTTTACGAGAAGGGGTTCCGAATCTGCTTTTGCTTCTTGAGGCTAAGGTTCCAGATCAAAAAGAGCTTGCTTACAATACGTTGAAAAAGATCTCCGGCAAAGAGTACCCTATGGCCGATGTGATTCATTGGAAAAATTGGTATGCGAAACTTAAGAAGGATAAAGGGCTTCCTGCAGCGAAGTAGTTTTTATGAGGGGGTCATCTAACAAAAACTACTTTAAAACCTGACTAGCTCTGGTAAGTCTGTCTCGAATAGCCGGCCACAAACCTTTCGAAGAGGTGGGGAGTTCACATAGAATTAAATTCGAATCGTTTTGGTCCAGTTCTCGCAATTTTGAGAACAAGGTATGGGCTCCATTGAGGCTATCGTTGTCAGCTTCCGCTAAGTAATGAAATTCGACCTCACCAAATAACTTCGAAAACTTTAGACGAGCCTCTCGATTTAAAACATAGGGTGAGAGTACCGCTACCTTTTCATGGTTTAAGTAAGCTTTAAGAATCTTAGTTTTTAGTAGTTCCAAAGATTCACTCGACAAAATTTCCGCAATTCTCAACATGGGTTTTCTGGGGGCATAGTGAGATTCCAGAAGACCTGGGGCCATTGGGGAGTGGGCTGCAATAGCAGGTAGACCTAGCTCCGAGTGCATTCCTTTGAAGAGCACTCCTAAGGCATTCTTCAAAGCCTCTTCAGAGATACCTCCGGGACGTAAAATCATCACTTCCCCTGCAGCGTTAACTGAACAGATGGTTGATTCTAACCCTACGCTACATTCGCCCCCCTCGACACAATAGTTGAGGTGTTCTCCCAATTCTGAGAGCACATGTTCCGCTTTTGTGGGGCTAATTCGGCCAAATTGATTTGCACTTGGGGCCGCTAAGGGGAGGGTGCTTTGTTTTAAGATCTCTTGAGCTACAGGATGAGCGGGTGATCTTAGTCCGATAGTATCCAGAGAGCTAGTGACCAAATCTGAGATTTGAGCATGTTTCGGAAAAATAAGGGTTAGGGGACCTGGCCAAAAAAGCTCCATGAGTTTATCAGCGGTCTGAATTTGAGCCGGTGTCATCGCCCCAATATTAATAAGCTGAGCTTGGGCGAGTTTTTCACAGCTTTTTAAATCCTCGGCTACATGAACAATCAAAGGATCAAAAGAGGGACGACTCTTATAGAAAAATATTTTAGCAATGGCTTCATCATTTAAAGCATTTCCTGCTAGGCCGTAAACCGTCTCTGTAGGCATTCCAATTACATCCCCTGAATGCAAAGCCTCAACAGCAACTTTAATATTTTGAGAAGTTGGATTTAATAGCTTGGTTTTGGAATGGATGTGTTGCACGTCTTAGCTAAAATACCACAGGTCTTTAGTCTCTATCGACCGTTTCAATGGCCAAGTTAGAAAAGTTGGGCAGGTCATCCAATCCGGTAACACAGCGACCTGGAGAGTTCTCAACCAAGCGAACTCGGTAAAATCCCCATGGGCTTTCACCCTTGAGATAGCGATCGGGTTGCCCAGGTATGATGACTTTGATTACCCAATTTAGAGTGTCTTTGAATTGGGCCTTACTTCTTTCATGAAGCACTTGGGTTAACTTAATAGACCAGGTATAGGGGGCAGTGGCTGGAGCTAAAAGTTCTTTCCTTTCTCTCCATTCGAATCTTTTTTCCGGAAAACCCTCTCGTCCTTCCCACCCTGTAATAAAGACGACAGAGGAGCCCCAGGGAAGCGTAGAGTCTTTAAAAGTGAGAACGACATCTCCTTGAACTGAAGTAAAGTAGCCACAGACAAAGGTGTAGTTTCTGCCTTGGGCTTGAATGTCAAAGGCCCAAGATGATGTCGCAGTTAAAATTAGGGTCAGAAATAATTTAAGATTCATAAACAAACTCCTCGCAAGACCTGTTAAAGGGTTTACGCTACTGACTACAAAATCGCCAGTTTTTTTTTATGACAGTCCTGTGACAATTTGGAATAGGGAAAAGTTATAAAATATATAGCAGTAACCCGTTAATTCCGCGCTAGATTGGTGAGGGATACCGGGCTAGTACTATAGTTAGGTAACTATGAAAATTCATTTATGGGGAACAGATTTTAGGCGTAGTTCAGCCGAAATGAGAAAGAGGCTGGCCATTGCTTTACCTGAAAGGCAGGGCAAACTACAAAATCTCATAGATTTAGGCTTTCAGGATATCGTTTATTTGTGGACCTGTAATCGGGTCGAATTTTATACTACGGCCGACAATTACTTTTGTGATACTCGCTCCCTTTGGCTATCGGTTTTAAAGTACTTTGGTTTAAGTGAAGATGACTATTACCGAGGGTATCATTTTGAAGGTAAGTCCGCGCTGAGGCATTTGATGAGAGTGGCCTCTTCGCTAGAATCCATGGTGGTCGGTGAACCCCAAATTCTAGGGCAGTTAAAAAGTGCTCTCGCCTTTAATAAAGAGAACAATCTATCGATTGATAAGCATTTAGAGCAGTGTTTTCACTTAAGCTTTGAAACGGCAAAAAAGGTAAGAACCGAGACATCGATTGCTGAGAAGCCGGTCTCGGTAGCTTCGTTGGGGCTTAAGTATTTAGTCTCTATGGAATCGGAATACCCGCTAAAAAAGGCGGTCGTGGTGGGGCGGGGCCCCATAAGTCTTATGGTCCTACAATGGCTTAAGAAAAACCGAAGCCAAGTTCCAGTTGTCTGGGTTAATCGATCCCTTGAGGTTTTAAAGAGGTATCCTGAATTTCAAGGAGTAGAGGTTCAGTTATTATCTGATTTTCTAAAAGGGGAGACTCAATTTTCTCATCTCTTTACCTCCACCGCTAGTATTGAGGCCATCTTTAAAAAGGGCTTTTTTGAAAAGTTGGATAAAGAAAAGAAGTTGGTATTCGATTTTGCGGAGCCCCCTGATGTGGAACATTTCGTATTACAGCCGGTTCGAATCATTCATATGGAAGATCTCATGGAGGAGGCTCAAACCAATAGTTTAGAAAGAGCTGAGAGCGTTGTTGTGGCCGAAAAGATGATTGAAGAGGCAATAAAACTCTATTGTCTTGATCAAAAAGAAAAACCGATTCTTCGTGATTTTAATTCAATTGAACCTGAGTTTTTTAAAGAGCTTGAGTCTACTCTGGCTCTTATTGAAAAAGAGGTACCTCAAGAATATCAGGCTCGAGTAAAAAAAATTACTGAAAAACTGGTAAAGAAAAACCTTCATCTTTCACGCGAGCATTTAAGAGAGATTTTACGTCGAGTGGCTGCTGTGAAAAATGATCTCATTAGTGCTTTATGAAGTACCGACTTGGTACTCGAAAAAGTGATTTGGCTAGGACTCAGTCTACCCACGTTCTTGAATCTTTGAAAAAAAATGGGATTGAGTGCGAACTTGTATTTATTGAGAGTGAAGGGGATAGAAATCATAAAGAAGCGCTCTATCAAATCGAGAACATAACACCGGGACTTTTTACCAAACAATTAGAGATAGCACTTTTAAATAATCAGATCGATCTTGCCGTTCATTCTTTAAAAGATCTTCCTACTGAACAGCCTCAAGACTTAAGAGTTGGAGCTATTACATCTCGAGTTTCAACTGAGGATTGTTTACTTATCCATCCAGATGCTTTTGAGCATTCTCAACCCCTATTTTTAAAGCCTCAAGCTCATGTGGGAACAAGTTCATTACGAAGAGAGGCTCAACTTTTAAGTGCGAGACCTGATTTAAAGGTCTCTCCAATTCGAGGTAATGTTCCAACTCGAGTTAACGCAATAAAAGAGAGGAAATTTGATGCGACTCTTTTGGCGGTTGCAGGACTTGAAAGATTGCAACTTAATTTGGATGGAGTTCATGTTTTAAAACTTTCAGAACGAGAATTTCCGCCAGCCCCAGGACAAGGAGCTCTGGCTATTGAAATTCGAAATGATGCCCCCGAGGCATTGAAATTAGCCCTTCAAAAAATTCATGATGAGATAAGTGAGATAGAGACTCGAGTTGAAAGAAGAGTTCTTAAGGGGCTTTTTGGTGGATGCACTTTACCGTTAGGAATTCGTTGTTATAAAGAGAACAATCTATTAAAAACAAAGGTCTTTATTGGTGTTTTAAGGGATCGAAAATCACTCTTTAAGGATTGGCTAGGGTTTCATCATTTTGACATTTCTAGTCAGGACGAAGAGACTCTTGTCGATAGCATCGTTCAAAAGGTGAAAGGGTTTTTAAATGGGTAAGAAAATCAAGATTTTAGTGACTGGAGAAAATAGGGATTTGGAAGAAAATATTCCGGGAAATAGTTTAGATTCGGATCTTTCAGTTCAATGGGTTCAATGGCCTGTTTTAGAGTTTAAGAAACTTGATGTAGATAAAAACCTTCTTTCGAGAGTTGTTGAGAAACCCTTTGAGTGGATTGTTTTTACCAGCCCTCGAGCCGTACACTTTTGGACAGAGACGATGGTGCAAGCGGGACTTGATTTTCCTCTGGAAACCCAAGTGGCCTGTATCGGTGAAAGCACTTCAGAGATGGCTTCTTTAGATGGCTATACCCCTGACTTTTATCCCACTGAACCTGGAAGTGAAAAGTTTTTGGAGGAATTTGAAGATCTCATCAGTAATAACACACAAAAACCTACTGTGTTTATTCCCATGGCTGAAGGGGGAAGATTGAAAATTGCTGAGCGTCTTGCAGAGTTGGGTTGTACCTTAACTGTGGTTCCTTTGTATCGAACTCAAACCCTATCTAATCTAGTTCAAACGCTTCCGGGGGGTAGCTTAAGTGATTTGGCAGTTATTGTTTTTACGAGCCCCTCATCTGTTGAGGCTGTATTGAGTGTAACCGCTCTTCCTAAAGAGACTAAGGTTATAGCTATTGGAACTTTTACTCGGGAGCATTTAAAAAACCTAGGGATTGAAAGTGAGCTTCTTCCTGGCTCCAGTTTTGAAAGAATAGGGGAGGTTTTGTGAGTGATTCTAGTCATCGCCCAAGACGGCTTAGGCGTAATATTTTGATACGGGATATGGTTCACGAAACCGATCTTCATCTTTCGAATCTAGTTCAACCCTATTTTCTCGCTGCTGATAAGAACGCTAAAGAGCCTATTTCAGGTTTTTCAGCTGTTTATCGTTGGGGAATCAATCTTCTTTTAGAAAAGGTAGAAACGGACCTCAAAAATGGGTTGAAAAATATTCTGCTTTTTGGAGCTGCTTCCCCCAATGAAAAAAATGAGGCGGGATCTACAGCCTATGAGGAGAAGGGGCTTCTTCCCACAGCGATAAGAACTTTAAAAGAACATTTTTCTGAGAGTGTTATTTTGCTTTCAGATGTTTGTTTGTGTCCTTACACCTCTCATGGTCATTGTGGATTGGTTGAAGGAAATGAAATTGAAAATGATTCTTCTTTAGTCGCTTTGGGGCAGATGGCCTTAGTTCATGCTCGAAGTGGAGTTGATCTTGTGGCTCCATCGGACATGATGGATTTTCGAGTGGGTTATATTCGGGATTTATTGGATGAACATGGTTTTGATCAAACCTCTATCATGGCTTACACAGCTAAGTACTCCTCTAGTTATTATGGGCCGTTTCGAGAGGCTTTGGGATCTGCACCTCAAGGAACCGATAGAGCCACCTATCAAATGGATTTTAGAAATCGAACCGAAGCTTTAAGAGAGTTAGAGCTTGATATCTCTGAAGGGGCCGACATGGTGATGGTAAAACCAGCTCTTGCTTATTTAGATATTATTAAAGCGTTTAAAGAGCGTAGTTCAGTTCCAGTTGCGGCTTATAGCGTGAGTGCTGAGTATCAGATGGTTAAGTTGATGGCAGCCCAAGGCTTGGTCGATGAAAAGAAGATGGCCATTGAGAATTTAACAGCTATCCGACGAGCGGGGGCTGACATTTTAATTACCTATTTTGCTGAATTTATTGCGGCTGGAGGTTGGCTGAAATGAACACCCAAAAATCTCAGGCTCTTTTCGAAAAGGCTAAGAAGATTATTCCCGGTGGGGTTAACTCTCCTGTGAGAGCCTTTAAACATGTGGGACGGAATCCTATCTATTTTGAGCGGGGCCAAGGGGCTTTTCTCTACGATGTCGATGGGAATTCTTACGTCGATTTCTGTGCCTCTTTTGGTCCTTTAATTTTGGGCCATTCTCATCCCTCTATCGTTTCTGCTTTAGTGGAGCAGGCCAGTAAAGCCACTACCTTTGGGGCCTGTCATGAAAAAGAGGTTCTCCTTGCAGAGCTGATTCTCAAAGGTTATCCCTATTTGAATCAAGTAAGACTTCTCAATAGTGGTACTGAAGCGGTCATGACCGCCATTCGCATAGCTCGTGGAGCTACTCGGCGATCCAAAATTTTAAAGTTTGAAGGTTGTTATCATGGCCACAGCGATGGCCTTTTAGCAAAATCAGGAAGTGGGGTTGCTGAATTGGCCGAGAGCTCCTCCAAAGGGGTTCCTGACAGTATTGTCAGCGAGACGGTCATAGCTCGCTTTGACTCTATTACAAGTATTGAGAAGGCTTTTAAACAGTATGGAAAAGAGATTGCGGCCGTTATTTTAGAGCCGATTCCTGCTAATGAAGGGCTTTGGATTCCACTTCAAGCTCATCTTGAAGAGATCTGTATGCTAGCGAGGCTTCATGGGGCTCTTATCATCTTTGATGAAGTGATCTCAGGATTTCGAGTGGGGCTTTTGGGAGCGACTGGCCATTTTAACTTGAAACCAGATTTGGTTACGGTAGGAAAAATTGTGGGTGGGGGATTACCTTTAGCGGCCTGTTTAGGAACTCAAAGTGTAATGGCCGAAGTGGCTCCGATTGGACCTGTTTATCAGGCGGGAACTTTGTCGGGCAATCCCTTAGCGACAGCGGCTGGAATTGCGGTTTTAACTGAACTGTTTTCTAAGCCTCCTTACGAAATTTTGGAGAAAAGAACCCGACGATTTATAGGTCGTTTGAAGGAAGAGGTTTTACCTCAGTGGGACTTCGTTCAAATGGGTTCGATTTTTTGGATGAGCCCCTCAAAGTTAACAGGGGCTTTTCCTCCTGTAATCTCTAGCGAAGATAAAAAGGGTTATGCTAATTTTTTTGGCGCGGCCTTAGAGGCTGGAGCCTATTTTGCTCCATCACCTTTTGAGGTCAGTTTTGTTTCAGTAGCGCACACAGATGATGTGTTAGATGAGATGGTAGAAAAATTAAAGAAATGTCGACAGTAGTTCAAAAACGATGGGTCAAACTTCTTGTTGCAGTGTCGGTGCTTATGCTGACACAAGTGGCATGGTGGCTCGATGTTTTTTCTCAAAATGTTAATACCATAGCTGAACTCAGAAAAAAGAACGCAATACTACAAGGGGTGATTAATGATCCCGGAGTGATTGAGGGAATTAATAGTTTTGCCGCTCGTAAAAAGCTAATGTTTTATTCTGAAACTTTCGTCTTTGGTGTTCTTACTGCTGTAGGCCTTTATTTACTTTTTAGAGCGTTACGGCTCCAAGAGAAGGCTAGAGAATTGCAGAAGCAGTTCATTGAGACCGTAAGTCACGAATCTAAGACTCCATTAACAGCATTGAAGCTTAGGCTCGAATCTATTTTAGAGAAAAGTACCCATGAGCCACAGCTTACTAAAGAATTGACTCAGTCCCTTGAAGAGGTTCGAAGATTGGCTTCAGTTTTTGAAAAAACCCTAAGTCTGAATCGAATGGAAAATTTAGGCTTTAGGTTCGAGACTGTTTTTTTCTCTGAGCTGATTAAAGAGGTTATCCGTCGAATGGATCCCTTGTTTAAGCAAAAAAATGTCAATGTTTGGACCTCTATTTCCGGCGAGATCTGGGTTAAAGGAGATCTGTTCGGGCTTCAGAATTTAGTTCAGAGTCTGTTGGAAAATGCTGTTTTATACAATGATAAATCAGAACGTAAAGTCAGCGTGGAGTTAGAAGAGAAAAACAATGAGATTAGACTAAAAATTTCTGACAACGGATCTGGGATTTGTGATTCTGAAAAAACAAAAATATTTGAGAAGTTTTTTAGAGGGAAATCTAGCCGTCGTGTGCCAGGTACCGGGCTTGGGCTTTATTTAGCTAAGCACACTGTGGAATTGCATTCAGGGGGTATTGAGTTGAAAAGTTCCTCCGAGAAAGGAACTCAATTTGAAGTTGTTCTGCCTAAGTTAGGAGATCAGGGTGGCTAGTCGAATCTGTCTCATTGAAGATGAACCTACAATTCGTGAACTGGTTTCTATGAAATTGGTTCAGCAGGGATATTCTGTGGATTCTTTTGATGAAGCTGAACGGGTGATGCAGAACTCAGAACAACTTTGGGAACTTTATATTGTGGATCTTATGCTAGCTGGCGAAGCTAGTGGTTTAGAGCTCTGTCGTTGGTTAAAAGAAAAACAACCGACACTTCCTGTTTTGATCTTATCGGCTCTTTCGGAGCCGTTAGACCGCATTGAGGGGCTCAAGGTAGGAGCTGATGATTACCTGACTAAGCCATTCGAGATGGAGGAGTTATTACTTCGGGTGGAGGGAATGCTTAAGAGGCGTTCCTGGTATGCCTCTTTGCCTTCGAATCTCTCAGTTTTTGAGTGGGATGATTGTGCTGTAGATTTTGTGAAGTTTGAGGGGAGACGAGGCAAAGAACCTTTCTCCTTAAGTCAAAAAGAGTGCATGTTAATGAAGTTACTTATTGAAAAAGAGAATCAAGTGGTAAGTCGAGATGAGATTTTGAATCAGGTGTGGGGATATGATGTTTTCCCCTCTTCTCGAACCGTTGATAATTTTATTCTCAAACTCAGAAAATATTTTGATAATCCAGGAAAACCTAAATACTTTCACTCTATTCGTGGAGCTGGGTATAAATTTACTAAAAAAGGAATCTTGTGAAGCCAAATCAAACGCCACTTATGATGAGATATTTATCCGGTGAATCGATAGGCCGATTCCCTGTATGGATGATGAGA
>SXPJ01000094.1 GCA_005776395.1 Bdellovibrionales bacterium
AAGAGAGTCTATTCATCGCCGTTGTCTGCAGAAGACAAAAGATTTAAAATGGAAAAAGAAATTTCGTTGATTTGCACGTTTGTGGCAACCAAGAACTCTGAGAACCTCTTAAGTGCCAATTTTGATGTCCTGGATGCCCTGGCCATGTGGGAAGCGGTGTTCAAAATGCAGAAGGACCTCGTTTTTGGAGTGGCACTCTTCAAGACCAAGGACCGTGGCGTGGGCGTAAACTTCAAACTGAAAAAGAATGTTGCCATCGATTTGGAGCAGTTTGCCAAGTTTGAATTTCGTATCGGCGAGGACGTTTTCACCGGGCGAATTTTTGTTGAAAGAGGTCCGCCACCATCCCTAGGAGAGCTTGTTACGGTCACGGCCACTGGGTTTGGCTTCCACCTTTCTCTGGAGGAAATCAAGGAATGGCTGGCCCTATTTGGAAAGGTTGAAGGCTCAGGCGAATTCAAGGATCACAACAAAGCTCCGGTCAAAACCGACACTGCGATCTTCACGATGAGACTGCGCAAGCACATCCCTTCAGTTCTGCCAGCGTATGGGAGAAAGATGATGGTGTACTACCACGGCCAGCCCAAGGTGTGCGGGGCCTGCTTCGAGCCGGGCCACGTCAGGAAGGACTGCACGAAGGAGAGGGTCGACTGGATGTACTACGTCAAAGCTGTTAGCGAAGTCGCCCCCCTACCGATGCTTGGAAAATGGGGCGAGATCCTGGTTAGAAACCCCGCCTACAATGCAAACGGGATGCGAACCCCAGCGAAAGTTGACTGATCGTAATTGAACAGCGTGTCTCGGAGTGCAATTTTACGTTTTATTCGATCTTTTATCGGTTGCATCACATTAAATTGGTGCAGACCTCAAATTCTCTTTTAAAAATCTTTAATTGATCGTTCAGAGTGCAATTTTAACGTTTCATTCAATCTTTGGTCGCATCACATTCAATTGGTGCAGATCCTAAATTTTATTTTTAAGAAATCTTTAATTGATCATTCAGAGTGTGTCTGTGTTCTCGATCTTTTATTTTACCGTTGTAGTTTTTGCCTGTCTAACCTTGCCTAATATAGTACCTTATAATTTCAGTTACCAATAAACCACAACATGAAGAGTTTCCCATTCGTTATATCTTACTGGAACTGCGCCGCGGGCTTGTCGCGTAAGTGGGACTTTGTTCAGTCGTACATTTATGAGCATGATCCAGATATCCTATTTATAGCTGAAGCAGAAATTCCCGCGGGATCAGATATAAGCTTCCTTAGGGTGGGGGAATATAGATTAGAATTATCAAACACATTTAAGACCAGGAGTAAATCTAGGTTAATCTGTCTTTGTAAACCCGTGTTTGACAGAAGGGAAGATCTCGAGGGGGATCTTAATGAGATTATTGTTCTTAAACATAGATCTACCTTAATTTGTGGAGCATATAGGCCATTTAAGTGTTACGACAATGAGAGTCAATACACCAATTTCGTCCGACTTTTGGATAATTTTGAGAGTGTGGCAGAACAGGGGAAAAGGATGTCTAAGATTTTCGTGGGGGATTATAATATTCACGTTGAGAATGTTAATTGTAAAATGTCAAGAGACCTTACGGATTGGGCAGATACACATGAATTATGTCAGTTAGTAACCACACCAACAAGAGTCAGGGTCGTTAACGGGAGTACTCAATCCTCCATGATAGACCTGGTCTACTCCAATGTTTCCACATTGGAAATCACAGATGAAACGACGGGAATAAGTGATCACGTAATTCTTAAGATTAAGGATAAACTTTTCACAAGGGCTAAAAGTACGAAAACAAGGATCTCTTACATGGACTGGAGAAAATACAGTCAGGCTGAGATTCGATCACTCTTTGCTAAGAATTTCAAGGGTTTCAATAATCAACTGCGGACACCTGATCAAATTAATGATAGAATAACTTCGGCAATAATTCAGAGTCTTAATGAGCTTGTTCCAAAAAGAACGACAGTGATCCATGGAACAAATGCGGTGATTAACCCTAGAATTCAGAATCTCAAGAACAGGAAAATACGGGCATTTAAGAAGGTGGCTAAAAATCGAAGTGTGGACAATCTAGCGGAACTAAGGGAAGTCTCCAAACTTTTAAACTCGGAGATTAGGAAAGAACGCCGTCGGGTAGTAGGAGTGACCTTAAATAAATCATCTAAAGAATTTTGGGCGACAACAAATAAACTCATGGGGAGGAACATCAGATCTAATTTAGAACTACTGGATAACGGGAGGCTGATAACAGAACCAAATAGTTTAGCCGAGTCTTTCTCAAACTTTTTCTCTGAGAAAATAGAAAGGTTATCGGCTCAGAGTAATTATACTCCAGAGCATGTGGCGGGTCGAGTCTCGGATGAATTTTTAACATACACCAGGGAGGAAATCGGTTTAGCTATTGATGGACTCAAGAGGTCGAGAGCCCAAGGGTTTGATGAAATTCCAGGATTAGTCTTAAAGGACCTTAAAGACCTACTATTGGAGCCATTGTCCTGGTTATTTAACTCGATATCGGAATATATGGATGTGCCTAAGCCGTGGAAAATATCTAGAGTTGTACCTATTTTGAAAAAGGGGAATCCAAAGATTATATCTAACTATAGGCCAGTGAGCAATGTTTCATCACTTAGCAAGGTTCTGGAGAGATGTATATTATTTAAACTAATGCATACGGGTCCGGAGAAGCTGTTTGGGGAGCACCAGCATGGATTTACACCCCATCGCTCAACCAACACAGCAGCGTTAACACTTCAGGAATACGTTAGTAGTCAGTTGGATGTTGGTAAGACAGTACTCATGTATAGTGCTGACTTATCGGCGGCATTCGACATGCTTAGACAAGAGTCTCTGGTTAACAATCTACATCGCCTGCAAGTCAATCATAATTTGGTGAACCTGATCCATAATTTCCTATTAAACAGAACCAGTTTTGTGCAAGTTGGTGATGCCAACAGTCTAGTGAGGACTGTTCCGTTTGGATGTGTGCAAGGATCAGTCCTGGGCCCTTCGTTGTTTAACATCTATACACGGGAACTAGACAGACTGTTTGGGAGGGAGATATTTAAACTAGCGTACGCCGACGACTCATACATAGCTATCTCTTGCGATGAGTCTAACTATAAAGAAAAAGTAGAAGAACTTTCATTAACGGCGTCCAGGCATTACAATTGGCTTGATCAAATGGGCATGGTGTGTAACAGATCAAAAACGGAATTCATAGTATTCGACAGATATAGACGCTTTCGAGAGCTTCGCCTAAACATTAACGGAGAGATTATTAGCCCGTCAAACTCAATCAGGGTATTGGGCATATTGTTTCAAGATAATCTAAGGTGGAATAAACAGGTAGGAGCAGCCATCTCAAGCGCAAACTCAATGTTTTTGTCTTTGAAATACCTTAATAGTTTCTTGTCGCGCATTCAAATGAAGAGGGCTATTATGGCCCACTTTACTAGTCGGTTAACTTTTGGGTCGGTTGTGTGGAATAAGGCCATCACTTGTGTTGAAAGGAAAAGAATAAACTGTACTTTAAACAGGGCGGTCAGGCTACTATATAAGAAAAGAATGGATAAAAATATGACTAACAGGGATCTTTACATGGAAACGAACATGCGAACGTTCTCGTCAACCTGTACAATGATTGACTGTAACATGCTCTATAAAATTTGTACGGAACTGAATATCGAACCACTTTGCGAGGGCCTGATGGCCAGATGCCATTTGAGCGACAGATTCCCGAATAAATTGTTTTTCTTTGATTACAGCTCAACCAAGTTTGGTAAATCATCATTCCTAAACAGGTCCAGATACATTGCAGAAACCCTAGTGTTCGATTGGTTAAACTTATCTATGGGCACCTTTAAGAAAACCCTCAGATCAACAATTCCTCTCTTCATTGGTTAGACACCCCGGCAAAATAAAAATAATGATTATTACAAAACACTGCACTCGTGAATGTCGTTATATATTTTTTATTTTTATTGTAATATTTGTCCTCTATGCTGGCAGCCCTGCGGCTGCGTAACTGCGCAGGATAATAAAACTTACATACATACATATAATAAAATAGCTTTATTGTCATTTAATTTCATTTCTATATAAAGTTGACTGTCCAAAAATGTCCATTGTCCTTCTGTCTCTCTATAGAAATATTAACTGCTAGGACTGATTCCACTAAAATTTTGCACCCCAGGCTCCAAATTACCCTGAAGAGTTAAATAGGAGGTTACAAAC
>SXPJ01000095.1 GCA_005776395.1 Bdellovibrionales bacterium
GGTTTACTGGAAACAACTTCAAAACCAGAGGCTTCGAGCATGGCTTTAATAGTTTTAGGAACAAAATAATAGAGATGAACCGATAAAATAAACCAGTAGTTTTTACCTGCCAATTTAGCCATAAGGTTTCCAATATTGGGATAATTGATAACCACAATGCCATCATCTTTAAGATAAGAGTTACAAGTTTTTAAAACCTGTTTGGGATCAAAGGTGTGTTCAAGAACATCCCACAAGGTAATACAATCTAATTTCTCTTTGGGAGCAGGAGCCGACTCCAAAGTTCCACAAGTAATATTCACTCCATAATTTTTATTGCCATAATCGGAAAGATATTTAGAGGGCTCGATACCGTAAGTTCTCCATCCACGCTCTTTAGCTACTTTCAGAAAAAATCCGGCCGCAGCTCCGATATCAAGAATAGATCCACCTTTTTTAAATTCATTCACAGCATCCAAACAACGCTCAAAACTTTTAATTCGACCCTCAGATTGAGAGACGTAAGTGGGATCTTCGGTTTCGGTATAGCTCTTAAGAATCAGATCTTTTCTAAGTCTCGGAGAGGTATAAATTAAACCACAATCGCTACATTCTACTAAGGTTTCTTTGGAAATAAAATTTCCCGAAGCACTATAAGAGGTAAGAAGCTTCTTCATATCAGGATCGGTAGTCCCCTGAAATTTCACTTTATGGCTTTGGCTTTCGCAAAGATTACATGGAACCTCTTCCCATAAAGATTGGGCGTGAGTTGATATCTGATTATCAAGTGAAACTACGCGGTTCTCAGAGCGGACAGGTTGGGCTTGCATGCTTCTTCCTCCAAAATAATATTGGGTTTAATGTTTAAAATAGATCGTCGGCCTTTATACTGTCGACGATATAGAACCTGAAGTTCAGAGAACTTCACGTTTAACGTATTAAGAATAAGTCCAGTGATTAAAAATCCCACTGCAGAAACCGCTACTAGCATCTGACAAAAAACATTATTGGGAACAATCGATTCAATCGCTAAGGCTCCTAAGATAACTAAACTCAGAGAAACAATAGAAAAGAAGAGCAGGGGCCTTAAGTCCCGCATTAACCAAATGATAGTGAGAAGTACTTTGTAACCATCTGAAAAGGTTTTTAGTTTACTATGACTATTTTCAGGTCGCTCACCATAAGAGAGAGGAATCTCTTTAATTTGAAATTCATTCATTAATGAATAGACTGTAAGTTCTGTTTCAACCTCAAATCCTTTTCTTAATAAAGGAATATTCTTCACAAAGTAATGGGTCATCACTCGATAACCCGAACAGATATCGCTAAAAGAGCTATTAAATATCGTATTGATCATTCGAATAATGAGTTGGTTTCCAAATTGATGGAACTTTCGATAGGCGCTTGAAGATTCAGCAACTCGGCTTCCCACGGTCATTTCAGCCTCTCCAGCTAAAATGGGTTCAAGAAGCTTCCAAATCCCTTTAGGATCGTAAGTCGCATCAGAATCAACCATGATATAGATATCCGATTCTACAGCTTCAAACATCCGACGAACTACATTACCCTTCCCCCTTCGAGGCACGACAACAACCTCAGCCCCTTCTTCATAAGCAATGGCCCGGCTTCTATCGGTAGAGCCATTATCAAAAACATAAATATCGAGATGAGGAATCTCAGCTCTAAAATCTCGAATGACTTTAGCTAACGTAAGTTCTTCATTAAGACAGGGTAGAAGAAGTGCAATTTTGAAGTGTGCTATATCATCTAGAGTCACATTTATTGCACTCTTTTTAAAATTCTTACTTTGCATAGAAGTTTTCACATGTTATTCGAAACTTATGTCACCCAAAGAATCAAAAAACTTTTGGCTTATGAAAACAGAACCTAACGTTTTCTCATTTGAAGATCTCGTAAAAGCTCCCAATCGCACGACCCATTGGGAAGGGGTGAGAAATTATCAAGCCAGAAATTTTATGCGTGATTCATTTAAAAAAGGGGACCAAGTACTAATATATCATAGTAACGTAGATGAACCAGCAGTGTTTGGAATTGCCACGGTAGTTCGTGAAGGATACTCAGACCCCTTTGCCTTAGATCCAAAAAGTAAATATTTTGATGAAGAGGCTAAGAAAAAAGGCGAGTCCCCCTGGATTATGGTAGATGTCAAAGCAACTCACCGCTTCAAGAATCCAGTCACTCGAGAACAGCTAAAAAAAGAGCCCCGGGCAAAAACCATCATGGTTTTGCAACGCGGGGCAAGACTTTCAGTACAACCCGTTTCAGAAGAGCATTTCAATTTAATACTAGAATTAGGCTCTACTCAGAAACTGTAGCTTTAGTTTCCAACTTTTTTTAGAAGCTCCACATTAAAAGCCTGTCCTCCTTTAATAGTTCGCCCACTAATGGCAAGGGGCACATCAACTAAAGATCCTGAACTTCCTAAAGTCACTGAAGCGATTCGAGTATCCAACATGGTATTGTTATTTTTTAATACTAGGTTATTGGCATAGAAAATCCACTGTTGCATCGCCCTAGAATTATCCCTACTAAGTGTTTTTTGAGACCTGTTCAGTAGTGGCATTAGATCTTGAGATCCATCTCGATAGGTCACAAGCATAATATCTTTGATGCTCAATTCCTTAACAGTATAGCTAAATTTAACCACTCCCAAACAAACCTGTTTCACTTGAGTTTCTATAATAGTGTTATCACCACAGAAAGTTGGAATAATCGTATAGTTAGGGACATTAGGGGTTGGACCTTCCACCGAATAAGGGCCAAAACACTCATGGGTTCCTCCCGGTCCTACAACCTTTCCTTTGACAGAGTAATTCCCTCCCATAGACGGAGTTATCTGAACCTCTCCTCCACTGATAGATACCGACTGTCCATTTAATTCCGCTGAGGTCACCTGACCTTGAGTTGTAAGTTTTGCCACAACAGATTGACCCAATGGGATGAGTGATGGAGTCACATTCACTAGACATTGAGGAGGCTCCACTGGAGTAGGCGGTTTTTCTTTTACCTCGTAAGAGGCCGAACAACTTCCCATCCCACCAGCTCCACTCACTCGCCCCTGAAGGAGAAAACTTCCTACACTAGTTGGGGTTATAATTCTCTTGGCCGATCCTAAAGATAGTGTGACCGTTTGATTATCAATTTTAGCCTCACTTGCATCTCCTGAAACCTGAATCGAGGCTGTTAACGATTGACCTAAAACAATAGAGTCTGGTGATGCAATGATTTGACAACTTGGAGCTACAGGATTGGGCCCTACAGTTCCACAATTTTTATTAATTCCACAAATCTCCACGTTATTAGCTACTGTGACACTTTTTAAGAAAGTTAAACTTTCTTTAATATCAGTTCGAGTATTGTAATTAGTATCGTAAATATTACCTTTAGAGTTAATTCCGATAAGAAGATGCTGCCCTTGATCAAATACAAAGGCTGGGCCTCCTGAGTCTCCAAAACACAAAGCCGCACCATTGGGTCTTTGTGAAACCATATCAAAGTTACTAAATCCTGTGACGACGGTCTCTCCATAACGCAAAACACCATCAATTTTACCATTGCCTCCGACATCGGTGCAGCCATAGCCAAGAAGAGTTATTCCTAAACCTGTTTTTGCAACCCCTCCTACGGAAGCCGGTGTGATTGCAGTAATCTCTTTGTCAGTAATACCGACTGAAATATCGTGATCCTGATTAACAAAAAGATTGCTCCTCACGATTTTAGCCGCATAAGAGACCCCTTTAACTTTAAATTCCGCTGTGGCTCCATTGGGCGCACAATGGGCCGCGGTAATAAGGGTACGGGGTCCCACTACAGTTGCAGAGCAAAGTGAATCATGAGTCCGAATTTGAATGACCTCTTCAAAAGTTCCTGGCTCCACTGGCTTTCCATTGATTAATCGATCACTAGATTGCAAAGCTAGCAATTGAACCGTAAAAAACAGTCCTAGCCATAGAGACTTGGATAATTTCATGATGATTTCTCCCAAATTATTAAATCATTTTTTAACTAATGGCATAATTTTAACTGGGTATACTCATTACAGAGGGAAGAAAAAACTCTTACTGTTAGCGAGAGTCAACGCCTTTTCAACCCCAGCCCAATCACAGAATTTAAAGGTCGCATAACTTTAATTATGAAACTCAACTGCCCCAAATGGAGGGGCTAAGTAAAAGATATAGAGGTTAAAACCCTTTTTTACGTTGAGGCATCGAATTGCACTTTTATAATGGAGATTTCATTGGTTCTGCTACACTAAAAAAATAATGTCATTCCAAACTCGCTTACTGCCCTCTATCCCTTCTTCAATTCTTAAATTCTCTTTAGTTCTTCTCTTTCTGGGTGTGAGTTCAAGAATGGTTGTGATGGGATTAGGGAGTTATTTAAATCAATCGGCAGAAAATGCTGCTTTAGCTGGAGTTTTAGATGTTTCTGAAAATAAAAACATATTTCCAAGTTCTGATATTTCACCTTTTCGCTTATATACTTATACTCCATTACATGCCTGGATAGTTGGTTTCTTTATAAAGCCCTTTCAATCCCTATCTTTAATGAGTCGAGTTTATATGATTCGACTCACTAGTCTTCTTTTTCTTTCTCTTATCTATCTTCTTCTATGGAAATACTATATCAAGCCCCTCTCTATCTCAGGAATGGCTTTTTTTATCTCTATAGGGTTAAGTATCTCAGAGTTTGGAAATTATGCTTTAACAGCAAGGAATGATTTTCTTGCTCTTCTTATTGAGATCTTAGCGGGTGTTTTTTTTATTTCCTGGATTCGAACTCAAAAAAAATGGCAACTTATTTTATTTGCAATCAGTTGTTCACTCTCTTTTCTAACTCGGCAAAATATGTTTGGAATGATTCTAGCTGGAGAGATCTATTTACTTACTAATCGACGTTTTAGCTCCCTGTTACTTATCAATTTTGTTTACCTTTTATTTTTATCTACCTCTTTAGGATTGATTGTTTTTTATTACCCTGATTTTCTTAACCATTCTTTTAAAGCTCATGCTGTGTTATGGCGTCCCTTTTATTGGAAACAATTGAGCACTCTCTCATTTTTTACCTGTTATTCCCTCTTCATTTTTTTACTTATTATTCAGCTTACAAAAAAACAGATAAGTCCTGTCTTGAAATTTTTAAAAATAGCTCTGTTCACTAGCGCGCTCATTCCTGTTCTACAAATATACCGACCTGGAGGATGGCTAAATTATTTTTTTGAAACCATCCTATTCTCTTTAGTCTTTTCTTCTTTAGAGATCTCTCATGTTCAACAACTTTCTCAAACTTCCTATTACAGAAAATTTGTTACCTACAGCATAGTTACCCTCTCTGTTATCACTCTACTCATCTCTTTTTTTAAAGCTAAAAAGCAATTCGATTCCACAGCATTTTTAGACTACTCAAAAGGAGCTCAAATAGTAAAAGAGCTTGCACCTCAAGGAGGAATTACCTTAGGGGCATTGGCTCAAGGTTTTGGAGTGCATTTAAGAGATTGGGAAATCATGGGGCCAGAATTACTTAATGGAGCACATTATGCAGAAAGTAATCACTCTCACTTTAAATGGGTTTATGAACAATTATCTTTAAAAGTTAAAAGCCAATCCCCTCCAGTTCTCCTTTATGTTCATCCTGATTGCGGAGAGCCTAAGATTGCTGCTCCTTTAATCTCAGATAGACGCCTTAGAAAACTCATAGGAAACTATCAACTCAAGACCCAGATCTATCCATGGCTATGTCTTTATACATTAGGGGTAACTGGTTAGTGCTATAATCAATTTATGAGTCTATCTCCATCACCTTTGGTCTCTATCATTATCCCTTGTTATAAGGCTGAAAAAGAGCTCCCTCAGGCTTTAGAATCTGTGATTCAACAACGTTATCATCAATGGGAACTCATAGTCATTAATGACGGATGGGAAGATAAGACTGAAGCGATTATTGATGAATTCAAAATAAAGTGCCCGCACAATAAAATAACCTATTTAAAACATGTTCACAATCAAGGCCTAGGAGCTACTCGAAATACAGGGATTCAAAAAGCCCAAGGTAATTTTATCGCTTTTTTAGATCATGATGATGTCTGGGAACCTAATCATCTATCTCATGGACTTGAAATTCTTAAAAAAGAGCAGTCAGATATCTATTATTCATCTGTAATGGTATTTGACTCTTTAGGAAAAACCAACGACTGGATCTGGGGCCCAACAGAAGAGGATCTGATTAATTTCCCTCAGTCTCTTTATGCTAGAAATTATATCCAGCCTTCAGCTGTTATTATATCAAAGCAGTTTCTTAACACTTTAGGATTAATGGATACAAATTCTAAAGTTCATTTTTGTGAGGATCATGATTTTTGGATTCGAGCCATTACTCTTAATGGAAATTTTTCTACCTCTAATCAAGTCACAGTTCGCTATCGTTATTCCAACCCTAATGCTGCAACAGCTAAAATCCCTCTTATGCTAGAGCATGATATTTCGGTACAAAAAAAGAATCTTTATTCCAAAGCTTTTAAGATGCCGATTAAAAAAGCTGCTATTGCTAATAATTATCGACGACTTTCTGATTATTATTGGAAAAACAAACATCTCTATAGCCTATACTATCTTTTCTTAAGTCTTTATTGGGACCCTAGAGATTTAAGGCATTGGGTTCAACTGCTTAAAGGGATTGTTTATTGGCCTTTAATAAGGACCTGATATTCACATTCGGTTTAAAAAATCCATCCCACCTTTTTGAGGATCCAGTATCGTCAATCCCACTTCATCTAGAACAGTGATCGATTGAAAATTATTTTTCTTCAATTCATTTAAATAGATAGGAACACCCAAATCTTTTCTATACCATGGACTCTGGCGATTAAATTCCCAACCTGTATCATGAAAGAGAACTAAGCCTCGAGGGGTTAACCACTTTTTAAACAATTCAAAATCTCGACGAACTCCTTCATAAGAATGATCGCCATCAATAAATAGAAGATCTATATTCTGATTCCAATTCAAAGCGGCCTTTTCTGATGTCGTCTGTATAACATTACAAAAATCAGACAAATCATAATTTTCAAGACGATTTTTAAAAAATTCCAGCTGCTCCTGATTGATTTTAGGGCTATCGGTCCAATCATTAAGATCATGAGGATCAATCGCATGGACTCTTCCTTGATGATTATGTCGACAAGCTAAAGCCATTGTACAAGCACTTAAACCACGAGCTGAACCAATTTCAACAATTGTTTTAGGCTTTAGTGCTCTGACTAAACCATAAAGCAAATAGGCTTGCCCCCCTAAACCAGACTGCCAGTTTTCATTAGTGTGCCCGTCTGACATCAAAAGATCCCTTATGGCCAAATAATCTGGATCATGATTTGTTAATATATGTCTTGCTGCTTGTAAGGACATGTTCTTAGGAATCAGGTTTGTAATTATTTTTTTAAAAATCGATTTAAACATAAACACTCCTTGATAAAATAGATTCTTCAAAATTTAATTATATCACAAATGATAGCCTTCTAATCCCTAGCAATTATGACTTGTTCTCTCGATAAAATTTTGCTGCGACGTAGCGATCATCGCTAATCTATCTTGAATTTCTCAGACATAATTCTAGTTTGAAATAATCAATAGCCTATGACTGAACAAAACATGAGAAAATATCGAGATGAAACTTAAAAACCGATTACTTAAATTAATAGGAGCCTTTGTGTTCCTGAGTCCTTTAATCGGGTATGGAGCTTCGTTAGAAGCTAATAAGAAATCCTTTGAGAGCCCTCTCGTGGCAGGTTTAGATCTTCAGTACTACCCTATTAGCTATAAAAACTATTATTGGACCCATGACTCAATATTTAAAACCCAAGGAGTTGCAGCAAGACTTGGTTTGGAATGGATTCCTTTTATTTCATCTGCCGGCAAATTCGGATTGGGTGGAGGATTGAGTTTGGGTCTTGTCGCCAATGTAGCATTAAACGACACTGTCAAAGCGAGCCTTGTAACATTACCTATAGATGCAAGTTTTTCCTACCATGCCGATTTTATAAAACATCAAATTTTGGTTCCCTTTGTAAGGCTAGGGATAGAGGCAATCTTAAATACTCAGACATCAAAAACTGGGGGTGAGAGAAATGGGGTTCGTAGCTACCGAGGGTATGTCTTAACAGCTGGAATTAAACTTTGCTTAAATTTTTTTGATCCTAAAACTGGTAATCAGTTAGATGCCAATACAGGAATTAATGATGTTTATTTAACTGTAGAATACTTAACGAATCACCCCCTAAACAACACTCAGGAAACGAACTTATCACATCGGGAATTTCGTTTTGGACTTAGATTTGAAATTTAAATTTTTATTCTTTAAAAACTGCTTCTATCTATAGAGTATTCGGGGCATCATTATCGACTGATAATCCCGAAATAGGGAGAGGGCTTATCATTAATATCGCTAAAGGAACCTCCTACATAAAGTTTATTAAAACCTAAAAGGAGAGAATATACATAGCTATCAAGCTTAGGGTTAAAATCTAAAAGTTTTCCCTCAAGATCAACTTCAGCCAATCGAGATCTCTCTACACCCCCAAGCTCGGTAAACTCACCACCTATCATCAAACTACTAGTTCCTAAAGCAATAGTTAAAACATCTCCATTAGGCTTAGGAGGAGCCCAAGAGGTAAGAACTCCGTCATCCAACTGAATTGCAGCTAAACGGGCTCTGTCTACTTCGCCAAAACCTGAAAAGCTCCCTCCGACATAAAGCAGATTACCGCTTAACGCCATCGATTTGACTTCACCATCCGATCCATCTGGATTCCAAGGTGATAAAGCCCCCGTCTCTATATCGACGGCCGCTAAAAGTTTCCTCTGGTTATTAATCTTAGTACCTCCCGCAGTAATTCCAACATCCCAAAAATAGCCTCCCATATAGAGCATCGTTCCTGAAACCAATAATGCATTCACATCATCATCCGGATCCACATTCCAATTAGTTCGAAGAGTAATGTTGTTAATATCGCTTATATTGAATGAAGCTATATTGCGAATAGGAGTACTGGAATTATTAATATTATCAAAGTCTCCCCCCACAAAAAGATAGTTATCTGCAACAGCAATACTCAAAACTCTATTATCGGGATTGGGCATCCAAGGATAAAGAGCTCCAGTTGTTAGATCTATGGCGGCAAGATTTTCTCTTGGGACTCCGTTTACCTTAGTAAAATTTCCTCCAATAAAAAGAGTATTACCTTTGATCACCATTGCGTACACATTGCCAAAAACAATAGGCTTAAAGGCAGTGAGCTCATTATTTTTTTCAATATCAAGAGCTGCAACACTTGAACGAACTTGCTCTCCAATATGGCGAAAACTTCCTCCCAAATATAGAATCTTATTATTCATCACCATTACATTAATATCTCCATCAGTCTTAGGAGAAGGAACAGGGTATCCAGGCCCTACCTCTTTTGGAGTCTCAACTCGAAAGGCCGCAGGGGCACATTGAAAAAGCGAAGTAATTTCAGAATCGGTAAGGGCATGATCAAACAGAGACAGAGTCGCTATATTTCCTTTCCAAACATCGAGCCTCTGAAAATCATAATTTTTTTGGTTCGTTTGATTTTTTCCTGCAATCCCAATCATCGCTTGAGCGGAATATCCTCCTACTTCAATAAGACGAGCCACATCATACTTAGCTTCTGAATAATCAAAATAGGCCACACTTGCAGAGTTTCCTGAAATTCCATCTACCGACAGATACACTTTGCTCTTAGCGGCATCTGTTTTATCGACGTTTCTTTTTAAAGAGACTAGGTGAAAACCTCCAGGCACCAATTTGACTCCTGAATCCACAATATTTCCCGTTCCCGCATAGGCTCCAAAGTTCCCATTATTTAAACGAAAGAGCTGAAGCCCTGGATGAGTACCACTTGAAAAATCCTTATTAGAAAAAATCACTTGCCCGTTGTATTCTTTATCACTCTCTTTAAGATCATCGAAAACACGTACCCAGGCAGTCAGGGTAAAATCTCCTCGAGTTTCATTTAGAGTTTTCAAAACTGGAAGCACCCCAACCGCCTCCTGCCCTATGCCAGAAAAATAGGGGGCTCCTGATAGAGTTAATGCGATAGTATTGGCGTCACAATCCGAAGTCTTAGGAAAGCCAACAGGTACCTTTCTAATTGAACTAGCTAGGTAACCCACCATAGCAGCTCCTAAAGTATCTAAGAATAGTTTTCCAGAGGAAAAAGGACCTATCACGGAATCGTCATCAATCACAGTATGAGTGCTATCGATTTTTTCAAGTTTGTGCCCTAATTCATGAGTTATTAACTGGAGGCGCTCCCAGTCATTCATAACTTGAACTGCATCGGAGTTATAAACAATATTTCCAGCGCGCCCCAACGTAGTTTTTGCAGCTAAATCCCTTGTAGAACCCGAAGAGGTGTTAAGACTTAAAGCATTCGTGGTAAATTCAAAAATAACTCGGTTAGCTCCTAAATTCATATCTAACAATTCAGTGAGATGAGTGTTTAGAAATTTTTGTAAGTACTCTTTTTGCGGAGGGGCCAAGCTCACAAGTAAGTTGCATAAAATAGGAGAGTTAATATTCTCTCGACAGGCATTCATATTTCCAAGTTCATTAAGTGCTACTCCATCTTTAAATTGCCTGAGCCCACGCACTAACAACTGTCTAGCGTAAGCAAGAGACTGATCTCCCCCTCCATAGCCCGCTCCATTTCCACTAGGAGGATTCCCACCACGAGGATCCCCACCATAGCCCGCTCCATTTCCAGACAAAACTGGAGCTTTATTACCACTTCCCATATCCCAGCAGCCTAAAGAGGGGAGCAATAAAAGGGAAAAAAGAATTAGACAGCTTAAGGCTTTTCGATAGAACATAAAACTCTGAGAAGCCCTGTTTTGTAGTCGGTTTTTATAAACGTACAACAAAGTCATAATTTTATCTCGATCCCATAAAGACTAGGTCGTAGTGTTAATTTAGCAGAACTATTTGAGGCAATTATGTCGCTTTCATGAAGAAAACTTCATTTTTTGTAATTGCCAAGTGATTCTAATGGGATAAGTAAAATCTACCGATAAACGTCCTTGCGATGGCCGATCTTTAAAATAAGTATTCGTAAGAGCTGATTTTCAATTTCATAAATGATTCGATACACTCCTACTCGAATTCGATAGATATCGACTTCGCCGGACAACTTACGACAACCCTGCGGACGAGGATCAATTGCCAGCTTTTCTATGACAACTGTCACTCTAGAGATATCTTTCTTTGGAATTCTTTTAAGTGTCTTTTCCGCAGACTGAGAGATTAACAGCTCATATTTTGCCATTTTTTTTGAGCTCTTCCATAACTGCTGAAAAGGGACGATAAGACTCTTGACGTAATCGCTTTAGCTCTCCGACATCCTCAAACTCTTCTAACTTGTCTAAAATGGCGTCTTCGATAAAACGATTCATCTTAATTCCACGCTCTCCACAAACCGCCTCCAAAGCGTCTTTAACCGATCCATCAATTTTAGTGGCTAGTTGTTTTGTCTTCATAACAACACCTCATAGTTACAATAGCAATGATAGATAGATTTATCTAGATAAATCTATCTAAACTCAACAAGCAATTGAAATAACATTGGTTCCTAGCCATTTATGATAAAATAAATTATGTCCTCCCAGATTAAATCCTACCTAGACTCGCTCGATAAAAAGATAAGGTTAGGTGAATTAGAGATCGTTCAAAAAGAACTTGAGAAATTGAACCTAAATTCAATTCCAAGAGAACATGCTGCCACTTTAGCTACTCTGGCTCGCAGAGTTAGTTTATCGAATGTTGCAGTTAGTATTTTATATCCCCTCGTTAGACCTAAAGATCGTAAGCAAGTCCAAGCCACTGAAATTGAGATTGCGGAATACGCTGCGGCTTTGACTTTTATTGGAGCAAGTCAAGAGGCCTACGGGCTTTTAAGAAAAGTGAATTCTCAAAAAGTGCCGCAGGCACTTCTCTATCAGGCCTTTGCTCTTTTTGCTCAATGGAACTACCGCTTAGCCATTCCAGCCATAAAACAATACATTGAGACCCCTACTCTATCTGATTATGAAAGACTAGTAGGCAAGCTTAATTTAGGAGCTGCTTTTCTTTACGAGCGAGATTACGAACTCTCATTCAAATTATTAAAAGAGGTAGCTCACCAAGCAAAAGAAAAAAAATATCACCTTCTCTATAGCAATGCTTTAGAGAGGCTTGCTGAAAATTCCATCTGCCTTAAGAATTGGAATACTGCCGAGAATCTTTTATTTGAAGCTGAGTCTTTAATCCATGATCAAAAAAGCCTTTACAAATTATTTATAAGGAAATGGAGAGTCTTTTTAAATATTTCAACTACTGGACTTAAAGACCGTGAATTTGTGAAGCTTAAAGAAATTCTCGCTGAAGCCACAAATCTAAATCACTGGGAAACGGTTCGAGACTGTAATCGCTTCGAAGCCATTACAACTAAAAACAAGAAACTTCTCTATCATCTCTATTTTGGAACCCCTTACAAAAGCTTTCGAGAACGCCTCATTTCAGATTTTGGAGCCCCCATTTCCCTTCCTACAAACTATTATTGGGGCCAAGAGTTCATTGCTTTAGATAAATCCTCTCCAGAATTAGATCTTGAAACAGGAAAAGTAACCTATCGTAATGAATTGGGCGTTATAGAAAGTTTAAAAACCACACTCACTCCAGGCTCTCTACCTCATCGTTTTCTAAAGCGATTATCCACCGATTTTTATGCCCCTATCGGTCTTAGAATTCTTTTTGCCGATCTATTTTCTAATGATCCCTATGATCCTAATACATCAGACTCAAAAATAAGATCGGTAGCAAAGGAGCTAGAAAGCTGGTTTGCAGTAAATCATCTTTCATTAAAACTAGAAGAGAGGAATGGATTTTTCCACCTAAAGTTTACAGCCCCTTTTGTCATTAAAATCTCAAGATAGCAGCTCATTGTTCACTTTATATCGATGACATAATTCATTTTTATATTTCTTAAGGTAACGATACGTTACACCCGAAAACTGCTCCGTAATGGGTTTTGCATTGTGCCGTACAGCCTGTTGAATTACTTCCAGGATCAGGATTAGTGAAGTGAGGATCGAATGCAATGTCGGATAGCTGAATACCGTTGGTAGAAGTGGAAGACCAGTATGTAGAGCACCTCCAGCAGAGGCAGTTGGAACCACTTCTAATCCCTGTATATCCTGTGTAGTAATAGTTTTTTACGGGGGAGGCCCCATGAGAACCGCTACTCAGAGCGTCTTGAAAAGAGTTCACTCTCAAGTTATCACCAAGCAATGAAAAAGAAGTTAAAAATCGATTCAAATAAACTTCATCATGAAGAACTGCCTGCAAGCGTGGGCTTCGTTAAAGAAGTGAGGAATGAGTTGATGGCGGAGATCAGATCCGTAGATCACAAAGTAAATTCTCTGGATTATAAAGTGACCTCTTTAGAACATAAAATGACCTCTTTAGAACACAAAATGATGAGTAAGTTTGACGAATCTTTGGCAGTAGCACATCGCACTCAGGTTCTCATGGAAGAACAACGGAATGAAAACCGCATCGTTCTCGATGGACTTAAGACAGTTATCGAGCGTCAGAATCGGATGGAAACGGAACTAGCAGAAATAAGACGAGCATACTAGTGTGGACAGTAGGTTTGAAAGTTTCCTGGTCAGCGCCCAATCAGAAATGAACCTCATCAAGGGTCGATTCCCCCGTCAATGGCGTAGAGCCTAATGTACTTCTTGGTACCTGGTTTACACTTTATACCGGGCACATGGTTTACACTATTCTGCACTGTTCACACCTGTATAGTTAGGTTTAAGCCCGAAAGGATCGTCCTTTGGGGCAAACTTTTGACTGAACTCGTCGAAA
>SXPJ01000096.1 GCA_005776395.1 Bdellovibrionales bacterium
AGTTATTTTGATTTCTATACCCGTAACCCATCTTTTTTAAAAGCTTTGCTTTACTATTGAAGCCCTCCGTCATGGCGTTGGTTAATCCTGAGTCGAAATAATTGAGGATTTCGTTTTTCCAGCGGCTAAAGGTGTACTGTAGGGTTTTTAGTTCTGGAATATGAACACACTCTTTAAGTTGAGTCATCAATAGAGGAGCCTTGCGTCTAGTTATTGATTATACGTGGTTTTATGCCTGTTTGCCCACTTATTCGCAGCGTATTGATTCTAAAAGTCTTACAGAAATTATTGAGGAATTCCGAAACGAGAAGATATGAGCTATGTTAGAGAAGAAAAAGAGAAGAATTCGCGGGCAAACCCTTATCGGTGTTGTTATTACCGCTACGATTATGGCAGTGATGAGCATGGGCTTCATGTCCATGTTCCGCTCGCAGAGCAGAGCAACTCGCAGAATCGCGGCCCGGGGAGGGGCGACCGATCTTTCCCATGGGCTCGACGCTCTCTTTGGTAGCCCGCAATGCGCAACGACTGGAAGTAGCAATTATCTTTTTGGAGGCGTTAGCCCAGTCACCCTCTCTGTGACTCCGGGTCCGCCCCCTTCCTACTCCGTGTCGATTGACACTCTCAATTTCGCAAATGGTACATTTGCCATCACTTCAGATTCTAACGCCACCATCTCGAGTCTGATTCACCCGTATTCGATTTCCAGTATCAGCTTTTCCCCCCTCGGTGGTAACAGCGCCACTATGTATCCTTTTAAATTGACCGTCAGCTTTACCGATCCCAATGGCGGTTTACCAGCACTCCCCTTAATTAAGTTCATTACGCTTTTTACCGATGCTACCAACAAAGTCGTGGGGGCTTGTTATAATGGTGGTAATTCAAATTCAAATCCCAATATCATCACCCGCTCCACTGGGTATTCGAATAATCACTCGGATCTCCAAGATATTGATGATGGGATCGTACCTAATCGGACCCTGACCTTTAACAAAAGCCAACAAGCAACTTCTTTACGTATCGAATACACGGACAATTTCGGTGGGATGATTCAACATCCAAATCCATTATATTTTTCTGGAATCGCTTGCAATTGGGAGATTTTAATAGATGGTGCTTCCTGTCCAGGGGGAGTTCTCTTATTCACTATGCAGGAATCAGGAAGTTTTAATGTGGGCCAGCCACACATTCTTCGGAGTTCCACAGTGGTTGGTTACTGCGATAGTGTATCGACCGGCCTTCACACTCTTACAGTCAGAGTATCTCGTAACCCGAGTTACGCTAATTGTAAGACAGGATATAATGGGCGCTGGACAATCGCTGTCCAGGAAGTAAATTGAAAATGCTCACGAAATTACGGGGAAAGATCAGTGAGCGTGTTCTCCGATTGTTTCGGAGTGTGTGTTCCACAATTGAGTCGATTTATTTAAGAGGGAAAAGGGATCGAGAGCGGGGCGGGATGTATCGAGATAGTAGTCCTTTTGAGTACAAAAAACTCAAAATTCGATTTGAACCCCCTGGGTAGAGACATTCGCAGGTAATACTTGAATACCTTGAGATTGACAGGCTTCAGCAATCTGTTTTTTGGCTTGAGGATCCACTAGCACCAACAAACTTCCCCCTTGTGCAGCCCCACAAACCTTCACCCCGTTGATCTTTTGTGAAATTAAAAATTTAATAATGTGATCAAGTCGCTCAGTATTTACTCCTAAAGTCTCTTTTCTAGTTCTCCACTCTTCGCTTAAAAGTTCACCCACTCTTTTCCAATCGACTTGAGGCTTTAAAAATTCCTCGTGAAGTGTCTCTGTAATATCGTGAATCGCTTTGAGACCCGAACAAACTTTTTGATCCCCCTCCATCGCCTTTTTGAACACTTCCCAATTGCTAAGTCCACTGTGGTGCATCTCTCCAGAAAATAGCACAAGCATTCTAGAGTTAAGCTCATCAACAACCTTAGCCGAGTAACTATGCCGGCTTATTTTTCCAGCTTCAAAATAGAAGCAACTTAAACTTCCCCACAGTGCTCCAAGATAGTCTTGAGTTCCGGTCGGTGTTTTTAAGTATTCAGCTTCAACATCTCTTGCCCACTCCATCATCTTCCACTGCCAGCCTTCACCCTGAAACTGATCGGTCAAATAACCGAGCCCCTTGATAAGAGCTACACATAAAGTCGAAGATCCCCCCAAACCACTTCCTATAGGGGCTTGAGTTTCAATTTTAATTTTTAAATGGAAATTTTCCTTAATGATATTTTGAGAAAAAAATCGACTTACGACCGCAACGGGAAACTTTACCTCTTTAGGAACTGTTTCGAGAAGAAGGCCCAATTGAGGATCCGTAAAGACAAATCTTACTCCCTTGGAATTTTCAATCTCGATGTGTTGAGTTGAGCTGGGTTTACAATCGAAGAGGCAAAAAGTTTTTACATTAATCGCAACATTAATAGTTCGGCTTGAACCCAAAAGACAATAGAGAGGCCAAAGATCTAAAGTGCCACCGGCTAAATCGACTCGAGTAGGCGCTGAAACTAAAAACTTTTCATGTTTCATGTGAACGCCAATGGTTTAAGGAATCTCAATGACCTTTTCATTGGGCTTAATATACCCTAAAACTTGGCGAACGACTCGTTCTTGTTCTTCCGAGCTTTTTTGAAATTGTTCGATCTGTTTTTCTAGGGCTATTTTTTGTTCGTGAATTAAGACAATCTTCTGTCCTAATTTCTCATTTTGCTGAACCATTCGAAGCCAATCTAATAATCCACGCTTCGAAAAGGTGCCCATAAAACAAAGCAAAGCAATAGAAAGCAAAAGAGGCAAACGCACAAAGAGGCGATACTGTTGTGGCATGGGTGTAAACTTTAATTTTTAGTGATTAAAAAAAGGAAACCGAAACAGATTCAGATAGGACAACTCTGACCTATATTTAATTATAACTGGATTTAAATAGGGGCTCAATGGTCGACTAAAAAAGACAGCGATTCTCGGTGAGCCACAGCGCAGAATAAAAAGTGGAGTTATATCTGATGAACCTTGATTGTATTTGTGGAGCCAGGCACCGCATTTGGAAGCCCTGCAGTAATTACAATTTTATCACCTGTGTTACAAAGTCCCATCGCTAGTAATCTTTGACCAATGGCTTCAAACATTGAAGTTTGACTCATTAAGCTATTCATATCCTCCATATAGAGCCCCTCAACTCCCCACTTGAGAGAGAGTTGTCGGTAGGTCTCCTTATTTCCAGTGATTGCTAACAGACGATTATTGGGGCGACATTTCGAAGTTAACAGCGCCGATTGACCCGATTGAGTCATTACCACAATAAGTTTAGCTTTAACGATAGAGGCAAGTCTTACTGCGCTTTGTAAAAGTGCAACTGCTAGCTGTCCCTGGGGTGGAAGTAACCATTCGTTATAAAGAATAGGTTGAGGAAAAGGTTCACTTTCTACCTCTTCAATAATCCGTTTCATCATATGAACCGACTCAACTGGATATTTACCCACGGCAGTTTCGTTAGAAAGCATGAGGGCATCTGTCTCATCAACAATTCCATTCGCGACGTCGGAAGCCTCGGCACGAGTCGGTCGTGGATTATCCACCATCGACATAAGCATTTGAGTCGCGATAATGACCGATTTTCCTCTCAAATTACATCTGCGCACAATTTTCTTCTGCAAAACAGGAACTCTTTCGTTCCCTATTTCAACTGCCAAATCCCCACGAGCCACTAAAATACCGTCTGAGGCATCGATAATCTCATCTAGGTTAGCCAAAGCTTCTCTTTTTTCAATTTTAGAAATTACAAGAATTTTTTTTCCGCGTTCATCAATGAATTTTTTTAAATGGCGAACCTCTTGAGCTGTTCTCACGAATGAAAGAGCAATAAAATCAACTCCGCGATCCACGCAGAAAAGAATATCTTCATAGTCTTTTTCAGTAATAGCTCTTGCAGAAAAAGAGGCCTCTGGAGCATTGATCCCTTTATTCTGTTTTAAAATTCCTCCATCAACGACCCAACAAAGCAGCCCTTTGGGCGTACGTTCCAAAGCCTTTAGAGTCATGAGCCCATCATCAAGTAAAATCGTATGGCCAGGAGCCACATCTCTCGTAAACTCTTTATAACTTGTAGGGATCATCGCTATCCCAGTGATTGGATCAATCGAGCCTGTAATATTTTCGGCAGTGATAATGACTTGAGCCCCCTCTTTAAGCTCAACTTCACCATTCTGTAACTTTCCAATTCTTAATTTAGGCCCTTGAATATCGGCCATGATTCCAATGGGACGTCCCAATTTAGTTTCAAGATCTCTAATATCACTGATGATTCTAGAAAATTCATTGTGGTTTCCATGAGAGAAATTAAGACGAACAATATCCATCCCTTCACGTATGAGTTTTTCCAACCATTCTTTAGTACTGACAGTAGGACCGACGGTCCCCACAATTTTTGTTCTTCGAGGTAAGCCTGACATAGAACAAATCATACTCTCTGACCCATCATTACGGCAATAAGTACCTACTATTGACAGCAGTTCTCGGTGAGCCACAGTGCATATTAGAAAGCGGAGTCATTCAAGAATTTGGATATAAAAGTGGGGCTATCAGCTCCAAGGAAAGTCGCTGTACGCCCTACTTTCATATCTAAATTCTTGAATGAGTCCATCATAAAATTACCCCAATGGCACACCGAGACTTTGCAAAAATATTTTTCTAGCGCTCCTCAATTAGCCTCAAAATTTATTCACCGAGAACTGCTGTATTATTGAAGATAGAGAGAACTAATATGGGCGTTTTTAATTATGGCTTGTCCAAAAAATTCATTTAAAGTTCCAACGATGGTTTCCTTAAAATAGAGTTTACCGCCTAATGTGTTGAGTTTAGCGTAATCAAAACCTCTAGAGATTTCGATGATTCTATCTCTGATTCCAGAATGACGAGATTTAACTAGATCTCTTTTCTCTTCATCGAAGAGTTCTAATTCGAGTTTTAACCCCATCACGTGAGCCCCTTTATCCGAGTTTACATTTACATAAAGTTCATCAACGCTAAAAAGTAGAACTCCTTTTGAAACCACACTCGCAGGGGCTCGACCTTCATCTGATCCTCCGTGGCCGTCTTCGGCTTTTGGAGCCCCCCCATGACTGCTCTCCCCAGCTTTAGCCACTTCACCATGCCCTTCCGATCTCTTAGTCGAAGACTCTGAACTCTTTTCAGTATGTCCCGAACTGTAAACCTCAGGAAGTCCGCGCAAATCATCCACCGACCTCTTAATTTTCCATAAATAGATACTTCCTATACCAATACTGGAAAGCGAGAAAACCAAGACACCCACTTTTAAAATTCTGTTTTTCATATCTTGATTATACCCCAGAATAATGCATCGCATTCTATCGTGTCTAAATTTCCCAAATTTGAAAGGGAACCTAAGAAGCAACCGTGCTAAAATAAAAAACAAATCCAATAACTAACGGTTCTTCAACTGTGTCCAAAAAACATGCACTTTTCATCATAATTGCTCTTCTTACGGCCTCCGTTCATTCAGAAAAGCCAACTTCAAAGAAAAAAACCAACCCCAAGAAAGAAATTGAAGCTGTTGAGAAATCAACAACGCCTGACTTAGATGCCCTACAAAAACAACCCAGGCCGGAAGAGAAACCCATTGAAGTTCTAACCACAGAAGAGGGGGGGGCTGAAAACACAACGGTTGAAACGCTAAGAAGATCCGATTTTATCTATCCCTCCAATTGGGGGCAGGCTGGATTATTTCGAGTTAGATCCGCGGAAAGTTTGCCTGAAGGGGCTTTAGCCTTTGGAATTGGAGGAGAATTTTATTCCATCTCTGATGCTCCTGACTTTGGATATGGAAATAGAAAAGCCAATTCGATTGCTGAGAGTTTATTTGTGGGCTATGCTCCAACCCCCAAATTAACTCTTTCAGTTCAGCGCAGAAACTCTTCAACCACCTTCGGAGAGCCCCAAAGACTCATCTCATCACTAGGGGATTTTAATTTTTCAGCTCTTTACTCATTTCAAGTGGGACCGTCGCTCACCCTATCCCCCATCGCAAATTTTTTAATTGCTTCAAATTTTAACGAATTGGCTCCCTCAGGAACCACTCTCAGTGGGGGCGTGGGAGTGGCTTCAACCTTTAGCCTCTTTCACTCTTCGAACTTACCTCTCTTTTTACATGCTAACTTGCTCTATCACACACCTCAGTTAAGAACGACCAAGATAGGTCCCTTGGATCCTGAGGCCTATTTTAATTTTAGTCGGTACCACACAATGACGATTGGCCTTGGAGTTGAATTTAAAATTCATAATTTTATTCCTTTTATGGAATATGTGCATACAACTCATACCAATTCTATTTTGGGGTTTGGCAAATCTCCTTCTAAAATCACATTAGGGGCTCGAATAACCCCTCTTAACAACAAGAGCTTAGCTATTCTCCTGGGGGGAGATATTGGGGTTAATCGTTCGGTGACCTCAGGAGTTGCTTTCTCTCCCGGTTATCAAATTATCGGACAGGTTAGTTATACCTTTGGACTCCACACCACCGAACGAAAACATTACTTCACAACTAAAGATGTCAATATAGTCGATAGAAAGTTTGTTATAAAAAAACGGATCAACTTTAAAGTTGGGAAAGCAGATCTCCTGGCCTCAAGCTTCTCGCTTTTAGATGAAATTGCCCAAGTTATTCAGCAGAATGAGGTCAAGAAGCTGCTCATTGCTGGACACACAGACTCCACACATAATGAAGATTATAATTTGAGACTTTCTTTAGCTCGTGCCAACTCAGTTAAAAACTACTTAGTCTCTAAAGGTATCAGTGAAGATATTTTAACCACCCAAGGTTTCGGAAAACGCAAACCCATGGCATCTAACGCCACCGAAGCTGGTCGACGAGAAAATCGTCGTGTCGAGTTCTTTATTTTAGAATAGGTCAAACCTATTCCATTTTTAGAAAATTATAGTGGGGCATTTGCGAACTGAGAGGAAAAAACAAGAAAATTTTTTACCAGATCTCGGCTTCTGATCCCCGTTTACCCTGATCCCGGCCTCCTGCCCCTCGACTCATTATCCCAATTCATGCGGTGGCCCTGAATCTTTTTTAGTCGACCATTGAGCCCCTATTTAAATCCAGTTATAATTAAATATAGGTCAGAGTTGTCCTATCTGAATCTGTTTCAGTTTCCATTTTTAAATCACTAAAAATTAAAGTTTACACCCATGCCACAACAGTATCGTCTCTTTGTGCGTTTGCCTCTTTTGCTTTCTATTGCTTTGCTTTGTTTTATGGGCACCTTTTCGAAGCGTGGATTATTAGATTGGCTTCGAATGGTTCAGCAAAATGAGAAATTAGGACAATTGGAAAAGAGTAGGTGAACTTTTAAGCGAAGAGTGGAGAACTAGAAAAGAGACTTCAGGAGTAAATACTGAGCGACTTGATCACATTATTAAATTTTTAACTTCACAAAAGATCAACGGTGTGAAGGTTTATGGGGCTGCACAAGGGGGAAGTTTGTTGGTGCTAGTGGATCCTCAAGCCAAAAAACAGATTGCTGAAGCCTGTCAATCTCAAGGTATTCAAGTATTACCTGCGAATGTCTCTACTCAGGGTGTTCAAATCGAGTTTTGAGTTTTTTTATTCAAAAGTACTTCCTATCCCGGAAAGCGACAGACAAACGTAGACCCCTTATTTACTTCACTTTCCACCCAAATTACGCCCTCATGTCTCTGCATGATGTGCTTTACAATGGCAAGGCCTAGCCCGGTTCCCCCTTGTTCCCGAGAACGAGCTTTGTCGACTCGATAGAATCTTTCAAATAATCTACTTTGGTGATCCACTGATATGCCAGGGCCAGAATCCTGCACCTTTAAGAACACATCCCGTCCTCCCTTTCGATCCCCTTCCCATTTTAAACAAATTGATTCTCCTTCCGGAGTGTACTTATTAGCATTATCCAAAAGATTTATTAAAATCTGCTCGAGTCGATTTGAATCCGCCGCCACAATTGGAGCTTCAAAAAAGAGGTCCACCTTCTGCTTTTTATTTTCAAATCGCGAAGCCAACTGCTTTAGCACTCGTTCGGTAATTTCTTGAGTGCTTAATGACTCCTTTTGGATCACGACAGTGGACTCAATCGCTGAAAGGTCTAACAAGTCCTGCATTAGATTCATTAAGCGATTTGAATTTCTTTGTATAATTGCCAAAAAATCCTTTGAGGACTCATCTAACTTTCCCAGATTTAAATCTTCAATCATCGTTTCCGTATAGCCCTTAATGGCTGTGAGTGGAGTCCTTAATTCATGGGATACATTAGCCACAAAATCGATTCTCATTTGCTCGGCAGCTTTTAATTCCGTTACATCATGAAAGATTCCAAGTGCCCCATAGATTGAATTTCCAAGCCTTATTAAAGGCGAGACAGACAATGAAAAATACCGCTTGGGCTGATGGGGTGCCTCAAGTAAAAAAACTTTAGTATCACTCGCCCTTCCTTCTTTTAGGGCCGTTTTATATGCCTTTAATACTTCTGGATCTCGTAAAATCTCCCAAAGCTTAATATTTCTTCGAACGCCCCCGGAGCCAAATATGACCTCGAATCGACTATTATAGAAAATCGGAACCTCTTCTTGATCGACGGCTAAGATAGCATCCGAAATAGAACCCATAATCGTGTCTAACTCACCTTGCTCCATAGAAAGGCTCTGGACTGTTTTCTCAAGATTTTTCCCTAAATCGTCAATACTTGATTCTAATTCAGACCACTCTCCAAACGACTCTTCCTCAAGGTCTTCTTTAGTCAGAACTTTGGATTGATGATGAATTAAACCCTGAGTCTTTACGATCAATCTCCCAAGTGGGAAGACAAGTTTCTTTGCCAACCAAAGAGCAACAACTAACAGGCTACTCATCAACACAGCTAAAAAGAGACCTAACGAAGTGTTAAAAACCCGAATGACAATTGATAAGCTGCTCAGTGAAATTCCGCCACGAATAACAAGATGATAGGCTGGTACGGCTAATGTTTCATATACCATTTCTCCATCAATCGATGAAAAAAACTTTTCTTCCTTATTTTTTAAATTTTTAAGTGAGTTAATAATTTCCGGTCTTGAAAAGTATTCATTCATGAGATTGGGCTTTTCCCATGAATCACAGATTACTTTTCCATCTTCATTCGAAATGGTAAGCCGTGTACTACTGCCCGACTCAAACCCGATACAAAGAGCTGGACCTGATCGAAGGTCCAAGTCTCTGGAAAGCACCTGCACCATATCCTGGAGCTGACTTTGAACCTGTTGAATAAAATATTTTTTAAAATAATAACGGGCTGCAAGCCCTGATGCAACAATGGCACAAATGACTAATGCTGCATGAATAAATGCAACTTGGTAAAAGGTTCGCCATGGGAAATGTTTTGACCTGGAATTCACGAATTAAAGGGCATCATTCATACGATAGCCCACTCCTCGAATTGTCTCTACTAAAGTTGAGCAATTTCCCAACTTCTTTCTCAACCCAAAGACATGGGTATCGATAGCACGATCGATAACAGCTACCCCTTCTCCCTGTACCAATTCTATCAGACGATCTCTAGTTAAAACTCTTCCTCTGTTTTTTATAAGAGCCCACAAAAGTTTAAACTCCGAAGGTGTCAAATTCAGATCTTGATTGTCACACTTCACAAAATGCTTTTCGATATCCATCAGCAATTCGCCCACTTGAATTTTAGACTCATTCGCTTCCTCATTATTGCGATTTGCTCGCCTCAGTAAGGCACGAACACGGGCCAGAAAGACTGGGATATCAAAGGGTTTAGTTATATAATCATCAGCTCCCATTTCTAGTCCCAATACAATATCCGTTGTTTGAGCTCTGGCGGTAACAATTAGGATGGGGATCTTGCCCTTTGCAAAAGTCTTAGCCCTTACTTTTTTACAGACATCAAGTCCAGAAATTCCAGGTAACATCCAATCTAAAACCAGGAGCTGATAGTTGTTTTTTTCAACTAACCTGACGGCGTCTTCTCCATTTTCCACCAATTCAATCTCAACCCCTTCTCGCTTAAGGTGAAGTGCCATTAATTCAGCAATATCCTTCTCATCTTCAACGATAAGAACCTTGCTTTTCATTTTTTATTCTCCTGAAAACGTTGTCCAAGGGACTTATGTCTAATATCTTTTCCAGAAATTGAAAAAATTACATCTTCAGCAATATTAGTAGAGTGGTCTCCAATTCTTTCTAAATTCCGAGCAATTAGGATTACATTGAGGCCTTGTTCAATATCTTCTGAGTGTCCCTTCATCCATGCTAACGCATCCTTAAACACTTTGTCTTTTAGTCTATCTACTTTATCATCTGCCTCAAGCACCCCCCTCGCTAAATTCACATCAGACTTTACAAACGCATCAATCGCATTTTTAACCATTTGGCGAACATGGTCCGACATTAAAGAAAGATCCGAGGTATCAAAAAAAGGAGGGTGTTTTAAATAATATTCTGAGTTTCTCGTAATGTTTACTGTTTGGTCTACCATTCTTTCGATATCTGTATTGGTTTTTATCACCGAAAGTATAAAGCGCAGGTCGAAGGCAAGGGGCTGTTGAGTTGCTAATAATTTTAAACAAGTGGCATCCACTTCTAAATGGGCGCGATTTACCTTATCCTCGATCTGATAGACGCTAGAAGCAATCGAAGCATCTTGATTTTTCCAAGCTTGAGTACAATAAACCACCGCCAGCTCTAAATACCCAGCCATCGTGATCAACTGTTCTTTTAGATCATTTAAGCCAATATCTAACGTTCTTTGCATCAACCGAATTTCCCTGTAATGTACTCTTCTGTTTTCTTTTCTTTAGGGACTGTAAAAATTTGGGAAGTGTCACCAAATTCAATTAATTCACCCAATAAAAAAAAGGCCGTCTTATCCGAAACCCTAGCCGCTTGTTGCATATTATGGGTAACTATAATGATTGTAATCTCCTTTTTTAATGAAAGGACAAGCTCTTCAATTTTGGCAGTTGAGATAGGATCCAAAGCGCTCGTGGGTTCATCCATGAGTAATACGGGAGGTTCTACGGCCAATGCTCTGGCAATACAAAGTCTCTGTTGCTGCCCTCCTGAAAGACTCGTTCCAGGTTGGTTTAGCTTGTCTTTTACCTCATCCCAAAGCGCTGCCAGTTTCAGACTCTTCTCTGCTACGTCACGCAGAATACTTTTTCTACCAATACCTGCCAAGCGAAGGCCCGCCACAACATTATCAAAAACTGAAAGCGCAGGAAATGGGTTTGGCTTTTGAAAAACCATTCCCACTTTTCTTCGAATTCTTACCGGATCTACTCCTGCCACATAGATATTTTCTCCCTGAAGAATCACTTGTCCAGATGCGCTTGCCCCAGGAGTTTCTTCATGCAATCGATTGAGGCAGCGAATAAAAGTCGATTTTCCACATCCCGAAGGACCAATCAAGGCTGTCACTTTATTGGAATCAAAACTCAACTTAATATTATTTAGCGCTCGGTGTTCTCCGAACCAGGCATTTAAGTTATTCACTTTCAAAATTGACATAATATTAATTCAACCCCTTAACAGTAGGTTTGAAAATCACACGAGTTATTAAATTAATTAAAAATACAAAAACAATCAACGCATAGGCCCCTGCCCAAGCTTGACGATTCCAATCATCAAATGGAGAGATCGCATAGGTATAAATCTGAACTGGTAAGGAAGAAATGGGTTGGTCCAATCTAAATTGCAGAAATTGATTGTTCAAAGCTGTAAACAAAAGGGGGGCCGTCTCACCAGAAACTCTTGCGACTGCCAGCATGACTCCGGTAATAATAGCACTAAAAGAACCCCTTAGAACAATCCTCAGCGTTACTTTCCACCGTGGCAATCCAAGAGCCAACCCAGCCTCTCGAATATGGTTGGGAACCAGCTTTAATAATTCTTCAGTAATTCTAGCAATCGTGGGAATCATAATGATAGCCAGGGTTAATGAACCTGACAGTGCAGAAAATCGGTGCATAGGTTTTACTAAAATAACGTAAACAAAAAGTCCTAATATAATGGAAGGAACGGACGACAGCATATTTGCAGAAAATCGGACAGTGCTTGCAAATTTTCCTCTTCCATATTCAGAAAGATAGACACCAGTAAGTATTCCCCATGGGACTCCAATTAAACCTCCCAATGAAACCATGATCAAAGAACCCACAATGGCGTTCAACATGCCACCGCCTACCTCTCCTACGGGTTTTGGCAAAGAGGTAAAAAATGGCCAATTAAAAGCGGGAAGTCCTTTGTATAGTACATAACCAAAGACCGCTCCAAGCGCCAAGACAACAATTAAAGTAGATACCACCATCAAGCTACAAAATAAAATATTCGTAGCCTTTCGTCGTTTATAATGAAGTCGGGTAAAATCTCCAAGCGGGTTCAAACTCATCAAAAGGTTCCAGTATGTTTTTTTGTTATCTTTGAAATAATTAAATGCGCTATTGAATTAACTAAAAAGGTCACCATAAATAATAAGAGCCCAACAAAAGCCAATGTCGATAAATGAATCTCACTGGTTGCTTCTGTGTATTCATTTGCAATCACACTTGCCATAGTTTGCGCGGGCGCAAAGAGTGACGCTACAATTTCTGCTCTGTTGCCAATAACCATCGTTACAGCCATCGTTTCCCCTAACGCTCGACCTAGACCCAAAATTATCGCTCCAAATACACCTGCTTTTGCGCTCTTAAGAACTGATAACCTCATCATCTCCCATCGGGTGGCCCCCAATGCTAAAGCCGCTTCCCGCTGAGAGTGCGGTATAGCGCGAAAGACTTCTCGAGAAATGGAAGAAATAGTAGGGGTGATCATCAAAGCCAAGATGAGTCCCGAGGTAAACATGCCCACACCATATGCCGGGCCTGTAAAAATAGGAAGAAATCCAAGGTTCTCAATAAGAAAGGGTTGAATACTACCCCTAAGAAGAGGAACGAGTACAAAGATTCCCCAAAGCCCGTACACTACACTTGGAATAGCTGCCAACAGCTCTACCAAAAAGCCAACAATAGTTGCCAGTTTTTTAGGCGCTAATTCATTAGTAAAGAGTGCAATTCCCAAGCTTAACGGTACCGCAAAAATTACCCCCAATAAGGAGGAAACCAATGTTCCATAAAGAACCGGTAGCACCCCATACACATCTCGTACTGGATCCCACAGGCTTCGAAAAATAATTTGCCAACCTGAAGCAGCAATAGCCTTCTCTGATGCCAAATAAAGAAATAATCCAATGGAGGCTAGAAGGATAACAGTTAAAAAAGAAGTAAACAAAAGCCCTAGAAAAAAGATTTTATCAGCAAGATGCACATCGCGCTTTAATGTAAAGTTGCGAATGAGTTTAGTTGCTTTTTTTGTCGAATTTATCAGTGTTCCAGAACTCAAGGATCTAACGTCTCCTATCGGAACGCTTGGACTCATTTAACTCCTATTAGCCTTTTTGTTTGCCAAACGTAAGAGTTTTAATCTTAGCTTCAATTTTAGCTACAAGCGACTTTGGAAGTGGAGAATACTTTAACTCACTAGCGAGCTTCTGCCCATCCTTAATTGCCCAATTTAAAAACTTAACGAGCTGACCGCCCTTTTCGGCGTCTGGAGTATCCCTCCATACCAAGAGATAGGTGAAACTTGATAAGGGATAAGCCCCTGGGCCTTCGGCATTAGTAATAGAAATCCTAAAGTCTTCCGGCATGGCCTTAATGGATGCAGTTGCGGCGGATGTAACAGAAGCTAAAGAAGGGGTAACAAACTTTCCGGTTTTGTTTTTTAGGTTTGCGTAACTTAGGTTATTGAATTCTGCATAAACAAACTCCACATAACCAATACTGCCGGGCGTTTGTTTAACAAGTCCGGCAACACCCTCATTTCCTTTGCCGCCAAGTCCTACAGGCCAATTCACTGCTGTTCCCTGACCCACCTTCTCTTTCCATGCTGGACTTACTTTTGAGAGATAATCGGTAAATACAGCAGAGGTCCCACTTCCATCTGACCGATGAACGACAATAATATCGCCTGTCAATTTCAATTCTGGGTTTAATTTAGTGAGACGAGGATCTTCCCATTTTTTAATCTCCCCCAAAAATATTGCCGAAAGAGCCTCAGGGGTTAACTTTAAACCAGATTGAACTCCAGAAATATTGTAAACTGCGACCACCGCTCCCAGAACGGTAGGAATGTGCACGACAGGAGCCCCTGCTTTTTGCATTTGTTCATCTGTCATTGGAGCATCTGAGGCACCAAAATCCACTGTCTTATCAGAAAACTGACGAATTCCGCCGCCACTTCCTATGGATTGGTAGTTAATTTGAACCTCAGAATTTATCTTTTGGTATTCAGAAAACCATTTTGAATAAAGTGGAAATGGAAAAGTTGCACCCGCTCCATTAATCAGCGTAGCTGCAAATGAAATCTGGGTACAGAGACTTAAAAGAATCAAACTAAACAGCTTCATGTCAACTCCTTGGCAAAATAAATGGCCCCTATTTATAAGTGTTTTTTGGCCTCTTTTTGTTAGAATTTGGTTAGGATATAATCCTCACCCCTCATCAAACCTTGTTAATACCTTGCTACTGGGGGGAATTCCGAACTGATGGTGTGCTTCAATTATCTTTGAATAGATATCTGCAGAGGCTCTTTTTTTTCGATGCAATGTAGAATGAATGTGAAAGTCTCCCCTGTACATTTACTTTAAAGTTAATTGCCTAAGGTTACGCTAAGATTTTTATTCTGTTAGTGTTTCGTTAAGAGGATATCGGCACAAATGGCAGCCATTCGTAGGTAACACTTGAATACCTTGAGATTGACAAGCTTCAGCAATCTGTTTTTTGACTTGAGGATCCAAAAGTTCTTCATGAAGCCTTTCTGCAATGTCGTGAATCACTTTGAGCACCGAACGAACTTTTTGATTCCCCACGCTACGTAAGAAGCCTCTACCCAGGGTGTTCAAATCGAATTTTGAGTTTTTTCATTCAAGAGAAATGGGAAGTAATCCCAACTCGACTTTTGTAAGATCGAGGCCTATTTTTAGAAGATGATAAATGAACTCTGCCTCCAAGAAAAATATGCCCCTCACAACACCTGCTTTGGCTGTGGCCCCTCTAATGTCAAAGGGCTTAAGATTAGAAGCTTTCCGAAAGGAGATGAGGTCGTTGCTGAATGGACACCTGAAGCTCACCATGAAGCTTTTCCTGGCGTATTAAATGGCGGAATTATCGGCGCTCTATTGGATTGCCACTCCAACTGGACCTCGGCTTGGGCTTTAATGGAAAAAAATAAAGAGGCGATCCCCCCTTGCACTGTCACAGCTGACTATGCCATTAAACTTCTTCGTCCTACTCCGTCCAATACACAAATTTTTCTATCAGCTAAAGTAGCTGAACTTAAAGAGGACCGAGCTGTCATTGAAGCAATTCTTATGGCCAATGGTAAAACCTGTGCTACTTGCCGCGGAACTTTCGTTGCAGTCAAACCCGGTCATCCCGCTTACCACCGTTGGTAGATTGATACTCTGCCGTGTTCTTTGAATGATATAATAAACGGATTGTTAAGTTTCGTTCTGAATCTGAAAAGGTTTAAAAGACAAACGAGAATTATGTGGAAAAATCGGGCTTAAAAAAAACATACAAGCTCTCCAAGGAAAACAAACCTTTAGAAGACTCAATCGCCTCTAAGCTGCCAAATTGGATACCTAATCTATTGCTGATTTGCCTTATCCTGATGTTGGGATACCTTCATTTTCCCACAGGGTTCAATCTCCAACGCAAACTTATAGATTATGATGACCTAGAAGTGGTCGCAAAAATGATGAATCTTGATTTGAGCAGCTATTTCAATGAATGGCTACCCAATCGTATACACTACGCTTTTCCTGTAAGAGATATCACCATTTTTTTTGATAAGTGGCTCTCCCCTCAAACTGAAGGGCAATTTTGGATCAGTAATTTTGTGCTCTTCTCGCTCTGTATTTTTCTGTTTTCTCTCATTCTCAAGATGATCTTTTCTAACTATGGGCCTCTTAACTTAGCTCTTCTCACGCTTTATGCGCTTCATCCCATCCAAACTGAAGTAGTTCAATGGATCACTTGTCGGAAATATCTTGTGGGTCTTCCCCCCATTCTTCTAGGAACTTGGATGGTTATCCGATGGAAGGGGCAGGAACTAACCCCACGGCGTATTGCGGGGCTCACTGTAGTGTGGCTACTATCACTAGCCTCTTATCCGACCGCTGCTTTTTGGATACTTTGGGCCCTCTTTTTTATTCAGCGAAAAAACCCTCTTAAAAATAGATTACCCTTGTATGTTCTCTTTTTTGCAATCACTGCTCTGTATCTTTTTTTAGTAGGCCATGGAACTCTCGAAGTAAACTCAAGCTTAACCAACATTATTTCTAACTACAAAAAGAGTTTTCATTTTGGCTATAACGCTTTGGGGAGAGGGTTTTTTAACCTTGTTTTACCCTTTTGGACATTTTCTTATTACCGTGAAAATCATCCCTTCACTTTCATCGGATTAACTCTCTTAGTAGTTTTTCTTCTTTTTATTAAAACGGTAAGTCACCGAGTCTTGTCATTGAGTTACGAATCAAATTGTCGCCAACATCTCATTGAGGCAGGAGTATGGTTATTGGGGGGAGTGAGTTTTTTGATTCCAATCTCTAATACCATTTTGGGATTTTTTGATTTTATGCTTGCCGACCGGCACCTCTTTTTTTCAATGCCGTTTTTTATTATTGCGACAGGTTATTTTTTTCTCTTTTTAAAAGAACTATTCGAATTTAATAAACCTGAATGGAAAATTGGAGTGCCGGTCATTTTTACAATCTGGATTGGTATCAGCCTATTCTCGATTGCAAGTAAAGTTCCGCTTTGGAAAGACGACTTCGAACTCATGAAAAATTGTGCAATCAAAGAGGGTTCTGCCCGATGTATGTCACAAACCGTTCGTCGTCGTTTTTTCAAGAGCGACTGTGCGAGTATAAACGACACGCTCTTGCAAGCGGCTGATTTTTACAAGCAAAAGCCTCCCTTTTCCTTTGAGTTCAGTTCAGAGATCCCTTTCTATCACGCTGCTTGTATCTCATTAAACAGTAGTATTCCTCGTGAAAAGAAAGAGGCCATTATAGAATCTCTCGAAAGATTCTATGATTCATCTCCAGAAATCATTTTTGGGTTGGTTCTCTCGAGCCTTGAAAATGGCAATATGAGTAGAGCCATGGATTTAGCTTCTCAATATTATTTAGGCGACCTCTCACTGGGACCAATTTCAGCCACTAGAACTCTACAGGCTGTTTATGCCGGTCAACTCACTGTTCTTTGTCAGCTTAATCCTTCTCCTCTCTGCTCCTCCCGACTGAATCATTTTTTATTACTTCATCCAGAAGCCATTATTAACTCCGGAGCCGGTTCATGGGGGCGGGAGGCTACCCTTATTATGGCCAAGCGTGGCGGGCTTAAATAGGGCTTGTTAGTTCGCAGATTTTCATCAAACTTATTAACTACATGTTGAACTCATGCCCAGGAACCCACTTGATTATTTGCTTAAATACGTTATTTTGTGACACGGGCTTAAATCTTTCGCTTAGGTTTTTCTTGGATGAAAAGCTGTAATGCCTTGGTTTTAGCCCCTTTTCAATTTTTACTTATTGTGTCGAACCGGACAGCAATGAAAGCCGTGTTTTTGGGGTGTTGGGAGGTTGAATGGGTTTTTTGGGCGCGCACATGTCGATTGCAGGAGGTCTTGAAAAGGCCATTGAACGTGGTGATGAGGTAGGCTGTGAATCGATCCAAATTTTCACTCAAAGCAGTCGAACTTGGAAAGTTTTTCCCCTTCTCGATGAAGAGATTCGGGTCTTTAAGACCGCTCTAAAAAAAGCTAAAACAGTAAAAAGAGTAATTGCCCACAATAGTTATTTAATCAATCTATCGACTGATAAAACAGAGGTTAGAAAAAAATCGGTCGAGTTTTTTGTGGCAATGATGGAACGCTGTGAATCCTTAGGAATCGAGTCACTCATCACTCATCCAGGAAGCCATTTAGGTGCAGGCGAGGATGTGGGCTTAAAAAAAACAAGCCAGAGTTTAAATGAAGTTATGAAGGCTTGTTCTGGTTTTAAAACTCAAATACTTCTCGAAAACACGGCCGGCCAGGGGGACTGTGTGGGCCATAGCTTTGAACAGCTTTCGCAGATTGTAGAGGGCTCTAAGCATCCAGAGAAGATCTTTTTCTGTTTTGATACTCAACATGCTTTTGCTGCGGGCTACGATCTAAGAACAGAGGCGGGTTACAAAAAGACCTTTCACGATTTTGATAAACTTCTCTCCCTACAAAAACTCAAGGCGTTCCACTTAAATGATGCTCTAAAAGAGATGGGTTGTCGGGTCGATCGACATGCTAATCTTGGTACCGGTTTCTTAGGAATTGAGGCCTTTAGACCTTTAATGAATGATAAGCGCTTTAAAGATCTCCCTATGTGTCTTGAGACCGCTCCCGGTGAAGAGATGGAAAATTATCGCAGCGAGCTTGCAAGTTTAAGATTGCTTCAAAAATAAACCCACCCAAAGTAAAGCCATACCTTTTGGTTGCCTAAGTAAAGCCATACCTTTTGGTTGCCTTTTGGTTACTGGGCGATGCGCCGTCCCCAGGCTCTAGCCTCTTCTAAAATAGAGGCCTCATCTAAAGTTAGAACTTTTCGGTTTTCCATTAGAACGGAACCCCCCACAACACTGTGTTTTACATCACAGCCTGAAGCACTGTAGGCCAAATGGGAAAAGGGGTTGTAGAGCGGCGTAGCATGGGGCGCCTCTACACTCACCGCAATCAAATCGGCCGATTTACCCACCTCAAGTGAACCCATCTCATGATCCAATTTAAAGGCTTGAGCTGCTTCAATCGTCAATATTTTGACGATATCCTCGGCCTTTAATTTACCTATGCCGCTCTGAAGTACTTGAAGCTTTAAAGCAGTATCAGCCTCTTGTAAGAGGTCTAAATTATTATTACTAGCGGCACCGTCGGTTCCCAGGGCAATTTTGACCCCCTCTTGGCGCAATTTCACAATTGGAGCGATGCCAGCCCCCAACTTCAAATTGGACTCAGGATTATGAACCACCCCTACCTGATAACGATTTAAGATTTCAATATCTGTATCTTCTAAACAAACACAATGGGCCGCTATCGAACGATTTCTCCACAAACCTATTTTCTCGAAAAATGCAGTTGGAGTCATTTTTCTTTTCTGACGACACTCTTCTACTTCGGCCTGGGTCTCCTGCAAATGTAAATGAACTCTGAGATTTCTCTGATGCGCATACTCCGAAACCTTTTTCCAAACAGGGTCACTTACTCCATAAATTGAATGGGGAGCTATGGCCGGAAGAACTCTAGGATAATTTTGAATTTGGGATAGATACTCATCAAACTGAGCAAAGATCTTTTGGGCCTCTTCAACGCCACTAATTTCAATAAGGGTTTGTCCACAAATGGCCCTTAAACCACTTTCGTGAACAGCTCGAGCCGCCGACTCTTCAAAGTAATACATGTCATTAAATAGCGTCGTTCCTGAACGGATCATTTCAAGACTAGCTAATAATGTTCCTAAATAGACAAATTCCTTACTTCCCCACTTTTTCTCTAGAGGAAAAATTTTTTCATGCAACCATTCATGTAAGGGCTTATCGTCAGCAATACCTCTTAGCAAGGTCATTCCGGTGTGCGTGTGCCCATTAATAAAGCCAGGAAGAACAAGACAGTTTCTCGCATCAATAACTTTATTTGCAGTAAGCTCACTAGGTTTATCGACCGATTTAATAGCTATGATTCTTCCATGCCGAATATCAATCTGAGCGTTAGCAATGATCTCGTTTTTTTTATTAAGTGTAAGGGCAACTCCTCCCCAAATAGTTAAATCAGGAATAATCTTGGGTGGTTTATCAGGGCTATTCATTTATTAAGTTTCTCAGGATCAAACGCAAAGGGAAAGAGGGTTCGAGTCAAAGCCCTTTGAAAGAGCTTACCTGGGTTATTAACTGCAATAACTTCAGAATCTGCCCCAAACTCCTGAATTACCTGTAAACACATTCCACAAGGGAAAACGGGCTCTTCAGAAGAGGCCGCGACAACAATCGATTTAATTTTTTTTCCACCCTCTGAGATCATTTTTACAATGGCCGTTCGCTCCGCACACAATCCAGCTGGATAAGAAGCATTTTCAACATTACATCCGGTAAAAATCTTCCCTTCTTCATCAGTAAGGGCACACCCTACAGAGTAATTAGAATAGGGGGCATAGGCTCTTTTTTTAACTTCTAAGGCCTTTTTAACCAATTCTTTTTCTTTCGTCGTAAGCTTTGAAATGGGTTTTATCGTTTTCATACAAGTTTTTCCATGGCTTTAATAGACTCTTTTACCAATGAACAGAAAGGCACCTGAACTTTCTTCGCAATCTCTAAAACCTCTGAATGTTCTATAGGGGTTGAGCCAACTCCCGCAGCTAAATTGGTAACACAGGATACGGCAACTACCCTCTTTCCCATGTGATGAAGAGCGATAGCCTCAGGGACGGTTGACATTCCCACTACATCTCCACCTAGCCCTCGATACATTTTAATTTCGGCTGGAGTTTCATAGGAAGGCCCATGCAGTCCCACATAAATTCCCTGTCTTAGATTAATATTTAATTTCTTAGCTGCATCCAAAACGATTTCTCTTAATTCCGGATCATAAAGATGAGTCATATCTGGGAAGCGAGGTCCTAGCTCATCCAAGTTCTTTCCTATGAGAGGATTAGTTCCCATAAGATTTAAGTGGTCCTGGATCAGTACTAAATCCGCAGGGTTCATCTCGGGATGAAGTCCCCCAGCCGCATTGGTTAGGAAAAATACCTTGGCCCCACAGAGAGCAAAAGTTCGAAATGGAAAGACAACATCATCCATTTTAAGCCCTTCATAATAATGAAGTCTTCCCTGCATGCAGGCGACACGAACTCCTCCCAATTTTCCCACAAGTAATCTGGAAACATGGCCCTGAACAGTAGATTGCGAAAGATGTGGAATATCAGAATATGAAACTTCAGTCTCAACTTCGAGTTCATTTAAAATAGTGGCAAGTCCACTGCCAAGAACGATTAAAAAACCAGGAAATTTTTGAACCTTGCTACTAACGTAATTTCTAGCCTCCTGTATTTTTTCTAAGGTGGTTTTCACAAAATAATCTCCTCTACTATAGATGCACTGTCAGATTGACTCATTTTTTCTTCTGATATTTTAATGGCCAAAGGCAATAACTTTTTAAGTTTTTCTAAATCTTCTGCCTTACGATAATAAGCTCTCAAGATCGTATCTCCGGTATGGACAGAGTGCCCCACCTTTTTGTAAAACTCGAAACCTGCTTTGTTATCAATAGTAGACTCCTTGGTGAGCCTTCCCCCACCTATTTCAACTAGAAGGACCCCCATTTGTCTTGCGTGAATTAAAGAAATAACACCGGACTGTTCCGCCTTATACTCGAAACAGAAAGAGTGTTTCCGAAACAACTCTCGCTCATTCTCAAAAACATTAAAGTCTCCTCCCTGAGATTCAAACATCATACGAAACAGGGGATAGGCCTCTCGTTTTTCAATAATATCTAGACACATACTCTTAGCTTCTACCACCGATATCTTCCTCTTAGATGCCATAGTTAGCATCCAGGCCGCACTTTCTAAGATAAGCTCTTCGAGATGTTTTTCCCTGGGTTGTCCATTCAAAAAGTCGGCACACTCCTCAACCTCTAAAAAATGGCCCGTTTTCCATCCTAAAGGCTCATCCATTTTAGTAATAAGCCCTACCGCATCTAACCCCTGACTTTTTGCAACCGATATTAATCCTTGAGCCAACTCTCTTGCTTGCTCGGAGCTAGTCATAAAGGCTCCGATTCCGGTTTTTATATCAAATAAAATACCGTTCAAATTTTCAGCAAGTTTTTTACTCATGATACTTGAAACAATCAAAGGAATACTTTCAATAGTTCCAGTGACATCACGTAGAGAATAAAGCAGGCGATCAGCTGGAGCGATGGCATCGGTTTGTCCCGCCATAAAAAAGCCCTGAGAATTTATCAGTTCCATCGCCTTCTGAATTTCGAGTTGGGTTTTAAATCCAGAAACAGACTCTAACTTATCCAGAGTTCCACCGGTATGTCCTAGCCCCCTGCCAGAGATCATTGGGATCCGCATTGAAATATTTTTTAGATACTTCTCCGAAACCGTTTTAACTAAAGGAACTAATACTAGAGAGGTTTTATCTCCAACTCCTCCCGTACTGTGTTTATCGATCCAGTATTGATTTCCAATCCTTGAAGCCTCTTCGGAACGTTCCAAAGTAATCCCTGAATGCCACATGAGCTCAGTCCAATAAGAGAGTTCTCTTGAAGTCATTCCCTGGAAAAAGACTGCCATCAACCAAGCTGATAACTGATACTCTTTTATCTCTCCACTCAAAAAACCCTTAAGCAGAAACTCTAATTCATCTTTGGAGTTTTCCTCTCCTAATCTTTTTTTTGTAATTATTTCTTTGGCTTGCATAAAAAACTCTGACCTTGAAGTTTGAGGTTAGTATCAGAAATTTGATAAGCCGCTAAAACTGAAGCTGAGACATCGGCAAATGAATTGCGATCTGCTAAAGTTTGTCCTTCAAACCTAGGTGAGTAAGCGATCAAAGGAACAAACTCTCTTGTGTGGTCTGACCCTTTAAAAGTGGGATCACAGCCATGGTCAGAGGTAAGAATAACGCAATCATCTTCGGTGAGTTCATTTAATATTTTCGGAAAAAAGTTATCCATCTCCAATAGAGAATTAGCATAGCCCTTGGGATCTCGACGGTGACCATAGAGTTGATCGAAATCAACTAAATTGGTAAAAATAAAGGCCTGCTCCCCCCTGTTTTTTTGCATAAAATCTAGAGTCACTTTTAGACTGTCTCTATTATTTCCGGTGTGATTCCCTGCTGTAATTCCACGATGAGCAAAGATGTCATCAATTTTCCCAACGCTTAAAACTTTTATCCCATTATTTTGTAGGACATCTAAACAATTAAGTGGGGGATTGATCGAATAGTCTTTTCTATGTTCTGTACGTTTAAATTGATCTGCGCCTTGACCGATAAAGGGACGAGCAATCACTCTGCCAATCTGGTAGGGAATCGTAAGCCTTCTGGCGACTTCACAAACTTCATAGAGTTTTTTAAGAGCCAAAACCTCTTCATGAGCCGCAATCTGAAAAACACTGTCGCCCGAGGTATAAACTATTACTTTTCCCGTTCTTAAATGTTCTTCGCCGAGCTCTTTAAGAATTTCAGTGCCGCTAGCCGGCCTATTTCCCAGAACTCCGGGAACTTTTGCCTCTTTGATAAAGAGCTGGAGCAACTCATCGGGAAATCCTTCGGGAAAGAGTTGAAACGGAGTCTCAGTCACAAGTCCTGCCAGTTCCCAATGGCCCGTTGTAGTATCTTTACCTTTGCTCTTCTCTGCCATTCTGGCCACAATAGCTTTAGGATTTTTGTTAGGAGTGAGCCCTAAAAAGGGGCCCAAATTTCCAATTCCCAGTTTTTCTAAGTTTGGAAGACTCATTCCTCCAACACTTTTTGCGACATGGGCCAAAGTGTTAGAACCCTCATCTCCATAGAGCTTGGCATCTGGAGCTGCCCCCACTCCAAATCCATCTGCAACTAGGATTACAATCCTTTTAAAAGGGGACGGTTTCAATTAATAGGCTCCTGATTGACTACAAGCCCCTTGCACAATGGCAACCGAAGCTGACGTTCCCAATCGAGTGGCTCCTGCATTGATCATCTTAACGGCATCTTCATAGGAGCGAACTCCGCCACTTGCTTTAACTCCAAACCCTTCACCCACCGTCTCTCTCATTAACTTGATGTCCGATTCAGTGGCTCCTGACTTAGAAAAACCGGTAGAGGTTTTAACAAAATGGGCTCCCGCGGCTTTAACTAAGGCACAGGCAATTCTCTTTTCATTTTCAGTTAACTCACTTGTTTCTAGAATAACTTTGACTGGTACTTTATCTGCGGCAACCACTACCTGATGAAGGTCATTATAAACAGCTGCATAATCTTTTTTTGCGAGCAAATGACGATTTAAAACTACATCAATTTCCTGAGCTCCTGCACGAACTGCAGCCAAAGTATCTTGATGTTTCTTTTCGGTGGAGTCAGCGCCATGAGGAAATGAAATCACTGTGATGGAAAGAACTTTGGAGCCCTTTAACCTGGTTGAAACTGTAGCAAGCCATTTAGCCTCCACACAGACGGTTTTAAAATTATGGGTAAGAGCCTCATCGCAAACTTTTAAAATTTCAGATTCGTTCGCCTCTGGACGAAGTATCGTATGATCGATATATTGGGCCAGAAGTTTTGAATCAAGTTTATTTTTTGTCATAAGATTCCAAGGGTATACCTGGGTTTGATGGCGCGTCAAATGGAAGTCTTCACATATGACCATTGTTCATAAACATCTAAAAATACTAGGCAAAGTGCAGGGAGTAGGGTTTAGACATAACGCTTTTATCTTAGCTCAGAAATTGGGTGTGACAGGATGGGTGAAAAATACCGCGGAGGGGGCTGTTGAGGTTGTTGTCGAGGGAAACTCATCAAGCGTAAATCTTTTCGTGGAATGGTGCCATGAGGGGCCTATGCACTCAGCGGTAACCTCAGTTACAGTCTTAGAATCTCGGGACCAAGATATCGCAGACTTTTCAGTCTTCACGATAAAAAAAACAACTTAACTCAACCTGTTTTTTTATTTTCATCTGTAATAATTTCCATATCCGAAAGAAGATCATCATTAGAGTCATCTTCCATCAAGCTTTTGAAACTATCTTGAAGACTGACTTTAGATATAGTTAAGGGAGGCATCGATTTAGGAAAAGAAACCTCTGCAACATTGGGTTTCGGTGCTGAAGGAACTTTTGGAGCCATAGGGATCTTGGGAGGAACTGTAGTAATCTTGGGCGGAGCCACAACGATTTTTTGAAGAGTCTCAACAGGAATGGATGGAGCCGTAGGTTTAGGTTCAGAAACTCCAGATGAAGGGATGGGGGTTGAAGGGAATTGAGCTTGAGCTACTTTAGGAAGAGGTTTAGCAGGAGGCTTACTTCCTTTGGCCATATTTCTAATTACAGAATCTATCAAGTTGGGATTTTCCATCAAGGGGGTGACCTCTTCAGGTTTTACCTCTTGTCTTCCCACAAGTTCTACCATCGACTGATCCATAGTTATCATGCCCGATTTTCTCCCCACTTGAATTGCGCTTGGAATTTGGAATGTCTTACCCTCTCTGATTAAATTAGAAATAGCAGTGTTAACGACCATAATTTCATAAGCAGCCACGCGCCCACTTCCCGAAGCCTTTTTTAAAAGTGTTTGGCTCACAACCGCTTTAAGCGATTCTGCTAGCATCGTTCTGATCATGGCTTGTTGATTAGCTGGAAATGAATCGATAATTCGATCTACAGATGATCCAGCTCCACGAGTATGAAGTGTTCCAAAAACCAAGTGCCCAGTTTCGGCTGCCGTTAGCGCTAAGGCGATTGTTTCCAAATCCCGCATCTCTCCAATTAAAATAACATCAGGATCTTCACGGAGGGCATTCTTCAAGGCATCTGCAAAAGACTTGCAGGATCCTCCAATCTCTCTCTGATTAACTAAGCTTTTTTTGCTGGTATGAATAAATTCCACAGGATCTTCAATTGTTAAGATATGACTTTTATTTTGGGTATTAATCTGATTCACCATCGCTGCTAATGTGGTGGATTTTCCTGAGCCGGTAGGACCTGTGATTAGAACCAATCCCTTATCAAGATTACAGAGATCGATAATCACCGGAGGAAGACCTAAATCCTCAAGTGTTGGGATCTTAACGGGTATCGTTCTTAAAACTGCAGAAATTCCTTTTCGGGTAAAGAGGATATTCAATCGAAAGTTACCGATACCTGGAACGGAGATGCTTTTATCTAGGTTTCGCTGAGACAGAAGCTTTTCTTTTTCGTCCTCTGAAATTAACTCAAACAACATTTCAGAAATAACTTCATTATCGATTGAATTCTCATCGATAATTTCCAACTCGCCATCAATTCTTAATCGAGGAGGTTCTCCAGAAGAGAAATGAAGATCAGAAGCCCGTCTTTCAATAGAGGCTTTTAAAAAAAAATCTATTTTGGCCATAGCTAAAACTCCCTTAAAATTCCCATTTAGGTTAAAGGGCCCCAGATTCTTATCGGTATAAACTTCTAAATTCTTGTATTAAAAAGCGTTAGTCGTAACGCACGGCATCCGGTATCCATTCACAAAGAAAATCTTTTCCGACTTAAATCCCAACTACTTTTTTTCGCTTATCAAAGATAAAATTAAGCCTCTTTAATTTCTACTAAGCAGTTCATAAGTAAGCAGCTAAAAGTTATGATTAAACAATTTCTTCTTTACCAAATACCAACGCCTGCTCCTAGTGTCTTCGATCAATTCTTAGGCGGGCTCTATTTAATTAAAGGGGTTCCCCTCTTTATACAACTCGCAGTTCTAATTTTATATCCTCTAGCTCTAGGTTTGCTTCTCACAGTTCGTGATACCGAAGACTCTAAAAAACAGGCGCAGACTTTGAGGCTCTCTAAGCTTTGTTCTCTCACTGCCTTTTCTCTAACCTCTTTACTTTTATTTACCCCTTGGGATGAAAGTTTTATTAACTTAAGACACTCGCTCAACTTAACGCAAAACAATGTTTTTTCATTTAACCTATCGACACCTTCTGAGGGGACTGTTGATTTTCTAGTTTTTGCAATTTTAGGACTTGTTGGGAAACTTAAATTGCCTCTTTTGGAACTCCTTCTTTTTCAGAGCTGGCTAGGGGGACTTTTATGTATTTTAGCTATTCAATCAATAGCTAAGGCTTTAGATATACCTGGGGCTAAAAAATGGAGCATATTCATCGCCACTTTATTTCCCCCCTTAATGCTAAACTCATCTCATGGCTTTGCGACCTCAATTTTTGCAGCCGCTATTTTATGGGCTCTTTACTTTACTTTTATTAATAGAAAATTCATCCAAGCATTTCTGGTTTTGTCTCTAATTCCTATTATTAGATGGGAGGGATTCTGGTTTTTAGCACTCAGTTATGCCTGTTTATTTCGGGATATAAATTTACTTAAAAACAGATTCCGTTCTTTAGTTCCCCTATCCATTCTAGCTCTATTGCCCACCCTGGCTTTAATGCTTTATCGAAGAGATCATTTTCAATCGTGGATTCCAGTTCCTGTTATTTACAAAAGCAGCCTAGGAAATATCTTTTACTTTATATTGGGAATGAGAAATTTTTTTTTAGATCTCATCTCGACCTTCGGAATCGCCTTTTTAATTCCATGGATCATGACTTTGGCAGGAGAAAAGGGTTCCTTTTCAAAATTAAAAACTCTCTCTTCCCCTTTGATAATTTTAGTTTTGTTCTCCATCCCTTATTACCTCTCAGGTGGGGATTGGTTTCCTCCCGCATGGGGAAGATACCTTCTTCCTGCAATTCTATTTTTACTTGTCTCAACCTGGAAACTTTTATCTGTATTACGAATAGAACAACTTCGACTTTTCATTATAAGCTTCATCTTTAGTTTGATAATCTGCGCGGCAGCCCCGACCTCTTCATTTATCCGACTTTATCAACTCACCTTCTCTCATGGCTCAGCTCTGCTTTCCCTTAATCTAAAAAAGCGCATAGACAACCCTATCTATCGCCCTCATTATCTCTCTCAACTGGGATTTCACTTAAAAAAAACCACAGAAATCACCGACCGAATCGGAAGTTCGGAACTAGCCACGCTGATGTATTTCTCCGAGCGGGATGCGGTTGATTTTTTGGGTCTTACCGACTTAGAACTGGCTCGTCTTCCGTTAAGACAATCCCCATCGTTTATTCGGCAAAATCCTAAAGCGGCTGAATTACCCCTGTTGATTTTTAAGCGACTAGCACCTGAAAGGCTAATGAGTTCCCAACCTGAATATTTGTATTTATTTGATTTTATGATTGAGATTTTAATGGATCAAAAAAATACGGAGGACTGGAGCGATAACGATTATTTTAAGGCTCTACATCGGTGGGAGTCAAAATTTAAAGGGTTAGTTGACCCCTTATATGGAGGAGTAAAAAATATTTTATCCCTAGGCTATCTTCCTATTATTGTTTCGTATGACAATGATTTTTGTGCGCTCTATTTTGTTCATCGAAATAAATTAAATGAACACAAACAAAAGCTAACTCACTTGGGTTTTACTGGAAGAACTATCGAAGGAGATTTCACAAAGTAATTAGGTGTAGTCGTCAGCTCTAGCCATCTTCATAAATTGAGTTCTGAAAATAATTAATACAGCTGATACCACAAATATACTATTGATAATACTTGTAAGATCAGAGCCATACGTCATTACCGGCATAAGAAAACACATAAAAGTAAAATAGTAATAGCCGTTTAAAAAATAGTAGGAGAGTCGTTCTACAAATGCGATCATTAACCCCATGAAAAACGCTACTGCGTACATTCCGAGGTAACCGTAATTCATGAATGCCTCTGCAATAAAGCTTACCCCCACACTTGTCTGATAATCATCTTGCCCAATAATTCCATAGGTGCGCCCAAATTTATTCCAAATATGACGAGAGGGCTTATCAGACCAAAGAGCCCTTGGAACAAAAATAAAGGGAAGGGCAGAGTAGCTTTCCCCCCCCCAAAAAGGGACCTCTTTCGGTGTTTTTTCTAGAACGAACTCAAGAGAATCATCACCCGCTCTAGCAAAACCTTTCGACATATTCGAACCTAATTTTTCCTCTTCACCTTCTTCAGCTACATCTGTATCGAGATCAACCTCTTCAATGTATTTTATATGAAGCAAAGTTCCCAGAAGATCCAAACGATCACCCACTGACATGCTTGGGTTTTCATAAATGGTTTTTCTGTAATCCACCTTCACGTTTTGTATTAGACATGCAACCACCCCTAAGAAGAATGGAAAAAATAATCGGTTGTATTTTCTCTGAAGACAGGAGGCAATGAAAATATATCCCGCCAGATTTCCAACCATAGTAAGAAAACCGGTCGATAAAAAATACCAAACGGTTGAGAATGCAACTCCAAATCTCAGATAGAATGCTAACCTTTCATGCCCTGGTGAATTAGAGCAGAGTAAAAGCACCATGTCTGCGGCCATAGTGGCAAAGTGAAGAGTAATAAGCCAAGAAGGGAGGTTCTTAAGAAAGAGAGGAACACAGATTACATAGGTTGCAACTAGAATTAATTGAATTCTACTTAGGGAGAGTAATTGGAATTTTTCTTTTTCAATAAACCGATAAAAAATAAATTGCCTAGAAAAGTAATAACTAACCATTATTATAGCGGTACAAAGTGTCAACTCATCTACAGATTGAGCCGCCACTGGATATAATTCATCTAATTTTAAATTGAGCTTAATTTGATTTATTTTTCCCACTGAAAAAGTAAAAAAATGGTTAAACATTACAAAGGCGAGATAGTTAAAGTGCTGTCTTGTAAGACATATAATAAAAGGAGTTAGTTGAAGGGTCATCAATAGGTACAACTTACTGAGACTTGTCTTGGAATTCCAACTGTCATAAATCAAATAATTAAGAATCCCAGTGATAATAAGGATAGCAAAAAGAGTATAGGGATTCGCAAAAGCAATCACATTAGTTTTTTTAACTAAAGTACTCAAGTTGCCTCTAATTATAGGGGAATTAAGAAAAGGGTTGTTCGAATTCCTTATCGGTAAAAACCCATAAAAACTTAAACCATTTTTTATGAAAATTAAATTGCTAATAAGACAATGGAAATAATAACCACTGTCACACCCCAGGTCGTTTTGTCTTTAAGTGCAAAAATTAGGGGGTCTTCAGTGACCTGCCCTCTAGCCCCTAAAATCCACAGGCGATTAATCCAATATAATAGACAGGGGGTTACAAACCATAAAAGACTCGGACTCTGATACAACCGCTTAACCTCTCCAGTGCTTAGGTACAAAGCCAAAATTAAAATCGATAATATGGAGGTTGAAATACCAGAGACAAGAACTGTTAATAAATCCTGAGGGTCATAGGAACGCCGCCCCACAGGTCCTTTTACTAAACTTAAGGATTGAATCTTTAACTCGGAGTATCGTTTAACCATTGCTAATCCAAAAAAGAAAAAAACTGAAAAACTCAAAAGCCACTCAGAAACCATAGTGTCAGAAGCAGCCCCCCCAGCAAAAATTCTCAACGTATAAAACCCCGCTAGAAAAACCACATCCATTACCAAACTTTTCTTAACCCAAAAAGAGTAAATGATATTCATTAATAAGTATGACCCCAAAACTAAAAAAATTTCTCGGCCTAGCCCCCAACAAACTGAAAATGAAACAAACAAACAGGCCGGCATCAAAAACAAAGCCGTTCTCAAAGAAAGGTTGCCTGAAGCGAGTGGTCGATGTTTTTTAGATCCCTGTTTTCTGTCAGATGATAAATCACAGATGTCATTGAATACATAAACCGTCGAGGCTAAAAAAGAGAAGGCTACAAAGGCTCTAAGAGAATTAATCCAAGGTAGAATTTCAACAAATCGATGAGCGGCAAATACAGGAAGAAGAACCAATATATTTTTGGTCCATTGATAGACTCGAATCTGTTTTGTGATTAGAGCTAAAAAATTATTTTCATCAAAAATGTACTCAGTATATTTATTAAGCTTATTAATTTGACTAACTAAAATTGACGAGGGATTAATCGCGATTACCTTATTGCATTCAGACCAAACCTTTAGATCGCTAAAACTATCTCCAATATATGTCATGGAGCTACTAGAGTAGTTTTCTTTTAAGTAATTTATTTTTTTCTGCCCTTTTAGATTCTCTTTCTGACTTCCAATGGAATCATCAAAAACTCTTAAAAGGTCCGAAACTTTATTAACATCTTCTTGTAGGGCAGCAGAGAGTAGAATGGTTCTTTCACCTCTCTCCTTAGCGCTTCTTGCTCTACTCAATACTTCAGATCGATAGGGTAAAGCTGAATAATCCAGTTCCACATTTTCATTAAGCCATTTTTTAAAGGCTAGTTTGCCTCGAAACAGAAAAAAAGGAGCTTTGAGTAACCTCAATGGGGATTCAATTCCTAACTTCACAAGCTTCTCTAATAGTAGGTCTGTTTTGAGCAGGGAGTCATCCATGTCTACAACAAAAATAGGCTGTGACTCATTTGTGAGAGATTGAACTTTCATGAATAGTCCCAAAAAAGAGAGAAAAAAAGGAAAGGAAAAAAGACCTTATAGATCTATTCTATAAGTAACTACAAAGTAATCAATGGCTAGATAGTGGGCAGTGCATTATCTAGAGAGCCAGATTTGTGAGTCCCATTTTCCAATTATTGTTTTGGCTAATTGGGTTCTTTCTAAATAACGCTAGAGGACTAGTCGTCACTCTAGGGCTTTGCATAGTTTGTAAAGGTGACGAGCGAGTTTGTCCGTGATTTCACTCAATTCAGCGTTATGAATCTCAAGTAATTGAAGAGCTGCTACGCTTTCACGAAAACTGCCAAGAGCAATACGGTAAAATCTTGCTCTGTCTTTAGGACTGGGTTTAGCCGAACCCTCTGCGAGATTTAAAGCCACACTTGAAGCTGCTCGTTGCAATTGCCCCTTCAGATGACAGGGCACTTTAAATTTCGAAACCAAGCGATAAAATTGAACGGCCAATTCATACATTCATTCAGTCCATTTGACCGCGCCAGTCTATCTTTATTCGAACGGCAGGGGCTTCCTCCCTTTTCAACCCCTTCTGCCGCTTATGAGAATCATGGGGATCAGAATGTCTCTTTGGGGAGTAATTTCGTTACAAGATCGGGAGATTTTTTGCTGCGGGCAATACCTAGCCGCCGATCCGAAACCGTGACTACGCGGGATAAAATTATTAGAGAAGAAACCCACAATGATAATGGCTATTATCCGTATAGACGCTAATCACCCAGCCATTTCTAGTTCAGCACTCTTTTTTGAAATCGCTTTATTTCCAATAATAAGATGGTCCATTTCACTATTTAGAAAACAGCGAATAGCATCTTCGGGAGTGCAGACAATAGGTTCGCAATCGTTAAATGAAGTATTAATCAGCATAGGGACTCCGGTTTTTTGACGGAAAATATCAATGAGGCGCCAATAGAAAGGCTGATTATTCTGGGTGACCGATTGAATTCTACACGAATTATCTGCATGAACGACTGAGGGAATTTTTTTGTGTTTTTCTGGTTTGACTTGGAAAACCGCTTCCATTGTGGGGCTATAAAAAACATTTTCAAACCATTCATTCTGATATTCTTCGAGCACTGAGGCTGCAAAGGGACGAAAATTTTCTCTGTGCTTTACTCGAGCATTCAACTTGTCCTTCATTTTAGGGTGTCTTGGATCTGCTAAAATACTTCTGTTGCCTAGGGCTCTAGGACCAAACTCCATTCTTCCATGGAAGAGCCCTAAAATTTTTCCGCCTTTTAATTCATCTGTAACCCAATCAATAAGGGCCTCTTCATTTTCGAAAGCTTTTTCAGAAAGTTGTTCTGAATTAGTTGAGGTCGAAAACTCTTCCTTGGGAGCGGGCCCCAAAAGTCCCCAATGCCCCCCTTCTGGAGTGATCTCTCTCTCTGCAAATGCAATAGCAGCGCCTACGGCAATTCCCGCATCATGCGAAGCTGGAGCCACTAAAACACTTTTGAAAGGAGTATTTTTTGGAATTTGTCCTACCCAAACACTATTATGGGCACATCCTCCAGATAGGGCGATAGTTTCTAGAGGAACTCTATTATAGAGTTGATAAAGCAAATGATTTGCAATCTCTTCAAAACAAACCTGGGCTGATTTAGCCAAGTCTTTGTGACATTGAAGAATCGGTTCATTGGGTTTTCTGGGTTTGAAACCTATGAGCTGAGTCATGTAGTTTAAATTGAAAAATGGAAGAAGTTTAGGCTGTGAGTTTTCAATAAAAAACGTCAGAGGATGTTTGAGAATTGGAAAGGCTTCAAGGTTTAACTCACATCCGAATTTTTCTTTTTTTCGGATTAAATTTCGCATCTCGGCCAAATATTTTGGAGTCCCAAAACTGGAAAGGCCCATAACTTTAAATTCATCGCCATAATACGGAAAACCTAGGTATTGGGTTATGGCCGTATAGAAAAAACCTACCGAATGGGGAAAGATCATTCGATCTAGAATTGTAATTTTGTGCCCTTCAGTTTTTCCAATACTTGCTGAAACAAAATCACCCAATCCATCAAAGGACAGATAAGCTGCTTCTCTTTTAGGATCTAGGTATCGGCAACTGTAAAGATGGGCTAAGTGATGTTCTACTCGCTTAATCTTTGCTTTATTTAATTTAAGTTGTTTGAGGTTTTTTGAAAGCGATATTTTTGGATCTGCAGTTTTTGATTTGAGCTTTCGAAGTAATTGAGGATGTTTTAATACCAATGCAATCTTTTTTTGAATTTGATTCCATGGTTTTTTTGCAATGGCTACTATTTCCACCTGTTCTGGAGAAATCCCAGCATGTTCTAAACAATATTTTATAGCTAACTCAGGAAAGCCTGCAAAATGTTTAATTCGATTGAACCGCTCCTCTTCAGCCGCAGCAGATAACCTGTTTTCTATAATAAGCGCAGCTGAGGAATCCCCATGGCCGTAACTTATTCCGAGAATTATTTTGGGTTGAGGTGCCATAATTTTAATTGGGTTAATGAATTATTTTATCTTGTTTAAAGTTGTATTTCATCTAATCCTCTAAAGAAAGAAGTGGTAAGCCAGGCTGGTTGCGGCGCGGCCAAGAGCTTTTTTTGAGATCTTCTTACAGAAAAACAACCCAAGTTAAGAATTCTTATGAGCAGAATTTAAAAAAACCAGTAAACTAATATTATACGTCTTTTTTAGTATAGCACTAACCAGTTAACCCTAAATGGAATACGCAAGCCGTCTTTAACAGGCAATCTCATGCAAATTACTGTTCAAGAATTAACAGAATTTTTCATGCTTTTGATCGGTTCTATATTTATTTCCTATCCTCTTTTAGTGCTTAACAATCGTTTGGCACCTCGATTGGGTTTAATTGATTGGCCTAAAGCTAGAGGGTTAACTGAACATCAAATTCCCATTATTGGTCATAGTCTAGTCTTAATCTCAATTTTATTTTTTAGTATTGCGAAACTATTTAATTTTCCAATTAGTGGCTGGTTCTTGAGCACTGCAGTCGTAATTGCAATTATGGGAATGCTGGATGATCGTCAGCCGCTTCCTGCGATCGATAAAATGTTTGTTCAAATTGTGTTTGTTGTTTGCTTGGTCCTCTTTGACCCCAATTTAAGAAATGGAATTAGTGAACAATATGGACCGGGAGCCACGTTCTTATCTATCTTTTTTATTTTAGGTTTAATGAACGCGGTTAATTTTATTGATGGCATCGATGGTTTAGCTGGATTGGTGCTGCTACTAGGAAGTGTTGGATTTTATGCAATTGCCCACACAAATTCAGATCTCAATGTTTTTGTAGTGTATTCGCCTGTATTAATCGGTTCTTTGATTCCGTTTCTGTTTCTTAATGTTGTAAAGAGAAAAGGATTC
>SXPJ01000097.1 GCA_005776395.1 Bdellovibrionales bacterium
AATGGCATGCCTTAATCGAGCATTGCCATCGGGATTTCCCCCTCCTGTTCGCGCGGCTACCGTAATCTCTTTAATCAGTTTGGTAAAAAGTTTTCCTCTTTTGGCATCGAGTGGCCCTTTAATTCTTTTAACCTTGCTCCACTTATTGTGACCTGACATTTTCAATAACCTCTATTTTTTAGCCATTATGTTTTCAATAAGGCGTCCAATTAAAAAAATAATGACCCCGATTCCAAGCATGGTGAGCTCTTTGGTCATGGCCTTTTCTTGTTCGTTAAACCCCACGTAGAGAGCTAGGGCTGTAACAGCCAGGGCAGCAGCTTGTAAGGACTTAGCAAAGTAAAACATGGCTTGGATTTTAGCTACAAGTGGAATGATGGCAATGAAAATAAGACAACGGCAGAAAAAGAGCCCCTATTCTCAACCCATTTTTCTTCGGTTTCATCCGACAAAAACTAGTGTTTTTTAAAAGGATGAAGGGCTGAACCCAAAACAGCCGACAGGCGATTTCAACTCAACTGCCCCATGCTATCAGACTTAATTTTAGGTAGTTCGGTAAAAAGTAAATCTCTTAATCGAAGAGCTGGGACCTCAATCAAGCGATTCATAATCCAGCCCATAGTTATAGCTCCTAAAATATAAGATCCAATCTCCACAGCAGGGCTTGGTTGAGTCACCTTTCTAAGTAAAGATAGTCCCCAGATATTACAGGGCATGTGCCAAAGGTAAATTGAATAACTCGCAGTACCTATACCCCCTAAAAATTTCAGAAATAAATATTTTGAACTATTTAACTTCATAGCCCCCAGAACTAGGAAACCACTTCCGAGATAGAATAAAGAGACTCCCCAGATAAAAATCCAACGTTGAGTTTCAGAAATAAATACAAAAGCGGGGAAGAGCAAAAAAACTCCAAGAATCGTAAGAATAACTCCCGGAATTTTTTCCAATCTATCTTTTAATCCCTGGAAATGAACCAGATAGGAAAGAAAAACACCAAAAAACAGAGAATCCATACGAAGGTGAGTTCGAAATGCAAACTGCGAATAGTTATAAATTTCAACTGATGTAATTTTAAAATATCTCCACAGTAGACAGGTAAGTGCAACTGCCATGTAGCATTTGGGAATTGCATCAAAAAGTTTATTAGAATGATATTTTCTTAGTACAACGATTAAGAGAGCAAATCCAATATAAAAATGCTCCTCGACTGCAAGCGACCAAGTATAACCCCAAACTCCCGTACGATAATTTTGTATAAACAGTAATTCATTAATTAAAGTATTAAAAGATGGGGGATTTCCGGCTCTCGCCCAAGCAAACGAGGAGAAAAATATCAGAACCCAAAATGCAGGGTAGATTTTAAAGGCTCGACGGATCAAAAACCGCTTAATATTCACATCTCCAGTTCTCTTATACTCATAAAAAAAAAGAGAGGAGATTAAAAACCCACTTAACACGAAAAACAGATCTACACCTACCCACCCACCACGTTGCAGAATAACTAAAATAGGATTGGAGATTTGATTTGGATTGATATGACGAATCAGAACCAATAGGACAGCAAAAAATCGGACAATATCCAAACCCAAATTGCGCATAAATTTAACCGCCTAGAACACTTGATATAGTTCTCTTATCAGAGTCTTTTAGAACTCTTTGAGTAGAGTTTTGAAATTGAATAACAACACACAAAGTTAACGAAAGCAGGGTGAGAACAGAGTCTTCAAGGGCCGTATTCCATGTCATGGGTCTTGCCCAAAACACACCAAAACAGCCACAGTTGTCTAACTTTAATCCTCGCAAATTTGTCATAATTGCTAGAAATGTGTAGCCGAGATTCATAGCAAAAATTCCCCAGGCAGCCCAAATAGTTCTATAACGGCGCAACAATTCAATCCCCAGAAACAGCTCTGCCAACGAAAAAATGACTCCTAATACCAAAGTAGTGCTTGAGGGAAAAAGTTGATATGAATTTAGAACTCCTGCAAACCCTCGATTATCAAGCAACTTCCCGATTGCAGTAGCTATAAATAAAAGTCCCAAGCCCCATCTCAATAAGTTTATTATCCACTGTTTCATAACGCTCCAAATAAATACAAAGTACGAGTCAGTTTCTTTTCTTATCGGACTCTATGCTATAATTAGTTTAAGTCCTTTCTTACATCAGGAGCGCATCTGTGAAGAGCCATCATCTCTCCCTAATCTGTCTATTGGTGCTTTGTTTTGGATTTGAGTTTCAAGCCTATGCTGCAAAAAAAGATTTCACGGGTATTTTTGGTTCTTATCGACGAGAAAAATTCACTGAAAACGAAGGAAACAAAACCGATTTTGGCATTGATCTCATGCTTTCCACATTACTCCCTGTAACTTCAGTCGCTAAAAGCGCAGAGACTGTGGCTCTAAATTTCAACTCTTTAAATTACGCCACATTCTTTAATATCGAAGCTTCATTCTGGTTTTCTTTAGGTTACAACTGGGTCGTTTATGCAAATATAGGAAAGTACTCTTACGAAACTCGTAAATTAAATGCCTCTTCCCCTCTAGATACACCCATATTTCATAAATTTGAACTTGATGCAGTCCCTGCTATTTTGGGTCTCAGGTATCGACTCTCCAATGAAGATCTAGTGCCCTATGTTAGCTTAGGAGTCGGTGCAGCTTACGTAAAAAGAAGCGGATCTACAGAAGGGGCTTACACTGCCCCTGACGATTTTCAGACGGTGGGCTGTGGTTACGGTGCGGTTGGGCTTGAATTTTTCTTTGCCCCCAAAGCGGGACTCCGCGTTGAAACATCCGCTTACTATATGAATTTACCACAGAAAACTTATGATCCAGGTGGAACAATTGCAGGTCGTCCTCAGTTGCAATACCAAGCAAACGTTTGGTCGATGCGTTATGCCAGTGGCCTATTTTTTATATTTTAATGATTTAAGAAACTTTAAGTTTTCTAACTCAAACATTATTTCGTAATTCCGATAAGTAACATTAAGAAGTGTCGCTTACCACTTCAACGGGCTTGCGAAAGATTTTTTATCAGACACAGAGGAGTCTTATCATGGGTGAAATAACAGAACTTGCATCATTTATTAAAGAGGGGGGATGGCCAAGCTGGTTGGTGATTTTAGTCGGTATCGCTTGCGCCGGAATTACTGTTGAGCGCTGGATTCGAATTCAAATCGAATATTCAGTTAACTCAAGAGCTTTTATGGCTAAACTTAAGAAGTACATCTTAAGCGACAACATCGATCGAGCCATCAGCTTGTGTAACAGTAAAAGTTCAGCTCTTTTACCCAAGGTGTTAAAAGCGGGCCTTTCTAGAGCTAAAGATTCCACACAAGATATTCAAAATGCAATCGATGAGGCAACTCTTGAGGTCATTCCAAAGCTAGAGGCTAGAGCACTCTATCTACCTACTTTAGCTAACTTATCGACTCTGATTGGACTCTTCGGAACCATCATCGGTCTTATTATGGGTTTCAAGGGCGGTTCTCAAGCCGTAGATGCAGTACAACGCCAGCAGTTTTTGCAAAACGCAATTGCAGTTGCGATGCATACTACAGCATTAGGAATTATGGTTGCTATTCCCACTCTTTTTGTGAGTGCAGTATTGCAATCCAAAATTAACTCCATCATCTCTGACATCGACCAGTACTCAGTTAAGCTCATTAACCTATTAAGTGCCTCTCAAAAAATGGGGAGTGCTGGAGTTTCTGATAGTGATAATGATGTAGCAGATGACAAAGAATAAATCATTTAAAGGTTAGCCATGGCAAATAAGCCCAGTAGCAGAACACATCGAAGTCGACCCGACGATAGTTTGAACCTCACTCCGCTGATCGATATGATCACCTGTTTGATGTTCTTTCTATTGATGTTTGCCAGCATTCTTCCAGTTATCGTGATTGATGCCCCACTCCCTAAAGTAGCCTCAACTGCTGAGGAGGTGAAGCAGGCTAAAAGTGACGAAGCTAAAATGGAAGTATTGGTAGCCATTACTTCGAAAGGGTTCAGTGTTAAAAGTGATGTCACTGCAGAAAAAACATTCCTGATTGGGACCACGGGCTATCCTTATGATGAACTCCATAAATATTTGGTTGGGCTAAAAACAAAACGGCCCAATGCTAAAGAGCTAACTATGATGCCGTCCGATGACACCACTTATGAAGTCATGATTGGTGTCATGGACGCCTCAAGAGAACTCTATAAAGATGATCCTGGATATCAGGCTCTTTCTCAAGAGATTGCAAAAAAACCGGAAAGCCAACAATTCAATCGGCTTTTCCCTGAAGTAAGTATTGGAGGGGTCTAATGGCTGGCGGCGGAGGCGGTGGTGGAGGTTCAAGCTCACACCACGGCGGAAAATACACTAAAAAATCACGTCGTAGACAACATGTAAGTACAGGCTTGATGTTGGCTAGTATGCTAGATATTTTGATGGCAATTCTGTTTTTCCTCATGAAAAACTACTCTCAAATTCAGTCGGACTTTAATATCGGAAAAGACATTAGTCTGCCCTACTCAAGCTCTGTGACCCCTCCGGTAAATGCACTTCAAATGGTAGTCACTCAAAAAACTATCATGGTCGATCAAGAGAAGGTGGTTGATCTTGTAAATGGTGACATTCCCAGAGAAGCTCTAGTGCAGGGATTATTAATTAGGCCACTAGCTCTTAAATTAAAGAAACAAAAAGATAGAAATATCATTCAGAATGACGTTGATAAGAAATCTTTTGCGGGAATGATTGTCATGCAAGCGGATAAAAACCTTCAGTTCAATGTTCTAAAGAAAATTCTCTACACAGCCCAATTATCCGATTTTGTAACCCTAAAACTTGCCGCCCTGAAAAAAGACGACGGTTAATCTAAGAAAATACCTTTATTCTACTATCCTGCTTCGGATACAAATCTATCTATAATCACTTTAACCGATTCTATCTTTTCAATTCCGTGCACGCTTTTCCCAGCTTGATAGTAATCTTTTGTTGAAATCCCTTTTAAAGCTGTTTTCCTCATGGCAACGATAGCTTTTAAATTATAAAAAAAACGGATCCAATGTCTTGTTCGTCGGTTCTTAAAAAGAATTTTGGAAAGAGGCCCAACATGTAAACCTACTTTATCCACATAAGAGGTTCGAATAACCGATAGAGGAACCCCAGTAACTCTCGAAGTTTTTACGATATCCTCTTCTTCGGCTTTAATAATGGCCTCTTTATAATCTAAATGAGAATTACATTCTTGAGTTGCAATAAATCGCGTTCCCATCTGAACCCCGGCGTAGCCCGTTTGCAGTGCAGTAATAAAATCCTTTTCGTCACCTATTCCGCCGGCACAAATAACAGGAATATTAAATGAATTTAGCTCCTGAAAGAGCTCCACCGCAGATTTAGTTCCCGCATGCCCCCCAGCCCTATTGTTTACACAAATGAGTCCATCCACACCGTAATCCAAAACTTTAAGAGCCCATTTTTTATCGGTCACATCATGATAAACAAAACCACCCACCGCTTTTACTTTTTCAATAACCCATTTAGGATTACCAAGTGCTGTCACAAAAAAACGACACCCAGCTTCAAGTGACTCATCAACCCACTTCTTCATTCTGTTTTCATAAATTTTAGCGTTTTTTTCAACGATAACATTCACTCCGAAAGGTTTCTGGGTAAGCTCTCGGATTCTTAATAATCCTTTTTTAAATTCATATCCATGAACATAAACTAACGAAAGAGGCTGAACAATGCCCAAGGCTCCTGCCTCGGAAACAGCGGCTACAAGCTCAGGGTTACTACAAGGGTACATTGCCCCACAGATGATGGGATATTGAACTTTCGCTTGCTCTGTAAATTTTGTATTTAAATTAATCATGTTTTTTGGGACGAATAAGCCATGTAGCCCTTCCTCTAGCTACAATATCATTTTTATGATCTCTAATAATAGCTTCGACTTCGCATTGCTTTTCTTCTTTAATGCCTACAGACTGAGACTTGCATTCAGCGGTTAAATCTCCTCGCCCTTTTTTTAGATAATCCATTTCAAAATGGGTCACAATACCTTGCATATCTGATCCTAATCCCGAAATAAAGGCAAGGCCACTCGTTAACTCGGCAAAATTCATCAAGGCAGCAGCATGAAGAGAACTTAAATGGTTTCTAAGACGCCTACGATCTCGCATCAGAACTTTGGCATAGCCTTCCTCCAATTCCAGAATTTCCGGTGTAATCGAACCCGAGTAAGGAACATAAAATCCCAAAAGCCAGCCAAAAACAAGTTTCCCAAAGGGATACTGAGAAAACTTTTTCCAATAGGTTAAAATCATGGGGGTAGATTATCTAAGAGGATAGTATTTGAAAACTAATTAGAATTTAAATTCCTGTACCTCTAAGAATGGGATAGGAAGTGATTACTGTAGAGAGCCCATTATAATAGCTTAATTGTAAGGTTGTTTCGGTTTTTCCTAATGATTTAGGATTAAAAATAACAACAAGGGTACAGTTTTCATTTGAAGCTAGAGTTTCTCCACAGGTTCCACCATTACCTGGAAATGCGCCTCCCTTATAGGAAAATGCTATGGAGAAATAAAAATTTCCTGTGAGTTGAGTGGCCAGTTCTGCCCCACTATTTGTGACTAAAAATTCTCGTTCTGTATCAATATTCAATAGATGGCTTCCAAAGTCATAGAGTGGCCCCCCTACTACGCTTAAACTTGCAACTGGAGTTGGATTATTAAGCAAATTTCCAGTGCCGCCTCCTCCACAACGGGTAAGGGTCAAAATAGTAATAATTAAAATAAGAGCCCTATTAAATTGAAAACCCATGATATTCGTCCTTAAAATCTATTAAGAATCTTATCTTAAGCATAATCCAAATGGATGGTAGAAGTATGATTGAGCCATGGATTTTTAATCACAATTTGTAATTCTAATTAAAAAGTAAAATTAAGAACCTAAAATAGATAAGAGGCTTCTACCATAGCCCCCGAATAAGCGGGAGCTTGGCGACATACTCCCCCGGCACACTGAGCCCCGCCACTGGTATCTCCAATAAATGCACGAGAAGTTAAAGCGCCCCTTCGGTATGAAGCTCCAAGATTAAAGAAATTTCGTCCAATTTCAGAATCATTGGTCGGTATATATTCATACCCCCCTGCCATATTCCAAGATTCAGAGAATGTATAGGTCAGAGCCAGACTATTCCTATTCTCTTTTGAGGGGCTGGTATTAAGTTGAAGACGCGAAAATTGTTTTCTCAACTCAAGTTCAATCATCTGCCCTGGCAATGTTTTAAACTTTCCTTTAACCGACCCATGAGAGATCTCACTTCGATTAAGTGCAGTTCGATAGCCTATTTTCATCTCAATATCAGAATTTTCACCTAAGGATATTTTTCCCCCAGTCACCCCATGATAAAGATTCGTACCTTCCAAATAATCTTGTCCATAAAGTAACGATGAATATATCTTAATTCCTGACTCCAGCACCAAATACTCACCATATAATTTCCCTGCAGTAATATCTGAGAAATTATTCGAAACATTCGCTAAAGGAACCTCTTCCTCTAGCGAAGGTGGCCTTCTAAAATCAAAATCAAAATGGGTGTAATCTTTAATCTCGGATTTAATTTTCCAGGGAGACTCTGTCCAGGAGAGAGAGGCGTAATTAGCTTTAGCTAACGGATCTCTAACCCACAGGCCTTTAGAGGCTTTGTCTGGAATCATTAGATTTGACTCAGCATAGAAATCCATAGAGTCAAAAATGTTATCTTGAGAGAAGTTAACTCCGGCAGTCTGAAGTCGCTTATCTAAATTAAGATCTGACTTTCTTTGATTAAGTGTCATCAGATAATGGCCCCCGATACGAGTCTCTGGACTGAACTTATATCCTAGAGATCCACTTGCCATCAGAACATTGCGGTCCTTCATTCTCATATCGATGGGATTAATTGCAACTGGATTTGAGATTACGTTAACTCTTCCCCCCCAAAAGGAAAGTTCAAAATTTTCAGGTCGATATTTGGCTACAGCTCCTTCTAAAGTGTTATCAATTCCAAAGGCAGGCTCACTAAAAAGTGAAAGAGCAATTCCCTTTCCCAGTTCTTGATGACTATCCCCCAAAATGATTTGCCAATCTCTGGATTCGTATCTAATAGCTTTTTTTTCTAAGCTTACTAAGGGTGATGACTTAGAATTAGAGGCCGGCTGATATCGGTTAGTAAAATGTATATCTCCGCTCCAATAACCATACTCTCCACGAACTTTTCCTTCATTTAAAAAAAGCTGGGTAGGAGGAGCCGTTCGATCCACATCATTTCTAGCATTTGAGAAGATCAAATGATCAGAAGCGGTAACTTTGAATTTACTAGGTAAAGACTTCGAAATACTTCCCGTCTCGATTGTTGAGAAACTTACCGAAGTTAATAAAGCTAGAAAAGCCAAAGAGCTTTTCATTTTAAAGCCTCTCTAGCCTTAGCAAACATCTCTTCATGAAAGCCATTAAAAGTCTCTACGATCTCTCCATTGGGTTTAATAAGCACAGAAAAGGGAAGAGTTTTAATGTTCTGATACTTAGAGAAAATCTCATGCTTAGGATCTGTAATTACCGGCATCTTAAACTGATAAAGTTTTAAAGTGGATTTAACATCACTTGATGTTTCTGAGGTATCTACATTCACAGTAAGCACTTTCAAAGGTAAGGTCGGATCGTTTTTTAATCTTTCGGTGACCTGCTTAAGCTCTTGAATACAGGGGGCGCACCAAGTCGCCCAAAAACATAACAGAAGTCCTTTTGAGTTGTCTTTAGCTAACTCCTCTGCCAAAGAAACTCTTCCCCCCCCCAATAAATCTCCTTGAAAACTGGGGGCAATCTTCCCAAAAGAAAACGTGCAAAAGCTGAGAAATATAAGAGCAAATCTCACTTTCTCTCCCTTGTTAATTTAGGTTCTTTTTAATTTTTGCAAACAGATCTTCCAAATTGGTACTTCCAGGCTCGTACAATTGAATAATTTGCTTATTGTTATTTAATAAAACAGCTGCAGGTATAGCATATCCTTCCTCAAAATACTGGCGGTAAGTTTTGTAATATTTATCGGCCACCATAGTAAAAGGCAGCTCTAAAGATTTGCCATACTCGTCGGAAATCTCTTGAGTAGCCACTTGTCCTGCTGTTTTACCGGTCACCACATAGACTCGAACGGAAACCTTAGACTGTTGTTCTGCATTCAACTCAGTTAAGAACTTACTCTTTAATAAAGGTAATTCTCGATTACATTCGGCACACCAGGGGGCAGAAAATACATAGACGGAAAGGGTAGATCCTGTGGGATTTGGATTTATGGGGGTCACGGTATCGATAGATCCTGCTGGCTTTAGACCACATCGCGTCGACACTAAGAGTAAAGCACTAAAAAACAATACTTTAAACGTCCGCTTCATAACTCTCCGCATAATTAAACTGAGTCTTAGTTATTGGACTACTTATTAAAGAAAAAGCTGAAGAAGCCACCCTGTTACTACTTTAACTCAAAATAGTTCAGTATGCTAAAACTGACTTCTCTTATGTTAACACCTGTTGCGTTTAGTTTACTATTTGACTTAAAAGCGAAGTTAGGTAAAGGCTCTTAAAGAGCTTTTTTTTAACCGGGAGTCAATTATGCAAGTAGTAAAACCAGGTAAACTCTTAATTAATAACGAATGGTGCGAAGCAGAAAGTGGTAAACGTTTTTCTGTAACGAATCCAGCCACCGAACAAAAATTAACCGATGTGGCTGAGGGCGATGCAGCAGATGTCAATCGAGCCGTAAAGGCTGCGCGTCGCGCTTTTGAAAGTGGCCCTTGGAAAACCATGAGCGCCCGTGAACGAGGAAGAATCATTAATCGAATAGCGATTCTTTTAGATAAGCATAAAGAAGAATTTGCTGAATTAGAAACTTTGAACAATGGAAAGCCTATCAGTGAAACCAGAAATGCAGATCTTCCTCTATCGATTGAAACCTTTGAATACTATGCAGGTCTAGCAGATAAAATTCACGGAGACACAATTCCAGTCAGTGGCAATTTCTTTAACTATACTTTGCGAGAACCTGCTGGCGTTGTGGGACAGATTATCCCTTGGAATTTTCCTTTACTCATGGCGGCTTGGAAATTAGGACCCGCCCTAGCAACGGGTTGTACTGTGGTACTAAAACCCGCAGAGCAAACTCCTTTGACCGCACTAAAACTCGGAGAGATTGCTATCGAGGCCGGACTTCCTGCTGGGGTTCTTAATATTATTCCAGGTTACGGTCCCACCGCAGGCGCTGCCATTGCCACACATCCTGATGTCGATAAAGTAGCTTTCACAGGAAGCACTGAAGTTGGAAAAATCGTCATGCAGCTAGCAGGCGCCAATTTGAAACGAGTCTCTCTTGAATTAGGAGGTAAAGCCCCCAACATCGTATTTGCCGACTCTGATATTGAGGCTGCTGTAAACGGAGCTATGAGGGGAATCTTCTTCAATCAAGGAGAGGTTTGCTGTGCGGGCTCTAGACTTTTCTTAGAAGAGAAAATACATGATGAATTCTTGTCCAAACTTAAAACCCGTGTTGAAAAAATGATCGTAGGAAATCCCTTAGATCCTAAAACTCAAATGGGAGCCCAAGTTTCAGAAGAACAATTCAAGAAAATACTGGGCTACATAGATCAAGGAAAGAAAGAAGGGGCTACCGTTCTAACTGGAGGGGCTCCAGCTCAACCCAAAGGTTATTTTGTTAAACCCACTATTCTTGAAGGGGTAAACAATAATATGACTGTAGCCAGAGAAGAGATCTTTGGACCTGTGGTTTGTGCTATTGCATTCAAAAACCATGATGATCTCTGCCGTCAAGCTAACGATACAGTCTATGGTTTATCCGCTGGTATTTGGACTCGAGACATCGGAAAAGCCCATCGGCTAGCTAAAGAGATCAAAGCAGGAACAATTTGGATTAACTGCTATAACTGTTTTGATGCTGCATCACCCTTTGGTGGTTTCAAACAGAGCGGGTTCGGTCGCGAACTCGGGAAATATGCTTTGGAACTCTACACTCAAGTAAAGAGTGTTTGGGTCTCTTTGGATTAAATTTATTAGAATAAAAAATAGGTCGTTCCGAGAGTCAAGAAGCCAAATCGGTAGACCTGTTTTTTACTTCTAAAAAACCAATGGAATTAATAGCTTAGTTGTATTGCTTTTGAGTGATTTAAATGATAACTCTCCCAAGAAAGCATTACCATTGAAAGCCCCAACTTGACTCATTGCGACATGTGGATTAATTCCTTTCCTAGGGTAAAACACCGCAGCTTTGTTCCTCAATTAATTACCCCAAAACTTTAATATAGGAGTTAAATATGTTTAGCCGATTTTTCATCATCAGTTCATTATTAGTCAGTGCCTCCAGTTTCGCCAAAATCTCTCTCTATACCAATGAAAATGTAGTACGCCATGTACTTGCTTCGGAAGCTCTCGTAAAATTCAAGGAATCCGACAGCACGTTGAATGACCTCGACCTCATCAGATTAAGCGTCCAACGCAAAGGCGAAGAGGCCTTAGACGCTACTTATGATTTGGAATTAACCTATGGACATGGCTCTACGGGCCCCAGCCTTCCCACAGTTTGTAATTTCATGATGCGAGTGGTGAATCAAAAGGTGAATAGCCCGGTAGGTATTACTTCCAGTAAATTGAGTAAGCCTGTATTTTCTACAGTCAGTTGCATTCATTAATAGAAACCAGATTTATCTAATTGCTAAAAAATAGGCGTTTCCAATTATATGGGAAGCGCCATTTTTTTCTTCTTAATGTTTTTTCAATCATTCATTGATACTGGTCCAGTTTTTTATTCACCTTATCGAAATATTCATCTCCGGGTCGGACATAATTCTTCGCTCTATTCCAATATTGTTTCGCCTGTTCAATCTGACCAATGCTCTCTAAAATATATCCGTGAGTATAGGCTTCCTTAGCCAATCGATTTAGTTGTTTTTTTGATTTAACTAATAGTTCTTTAGCTTCCTCATAAGCCGAATCACGTTTCAACATCTCCTCACATAAATCTCTTGTAGCATTGTAATCGCCCTCAGAAAACTTTTCCTTAGCCTGAATTAAGAAGGGTTCAAACTCCTCTTTCTGAGCAATCTTAGCCCTATCAATTATCTGCTTAGCCTCATTTAAATACGTTTGATCAGATTTAATATTTATCTTTCTTATGTTTTCTGCCAATTCAATAGCTTCTTGGTAAGCTCGATTATTCAAAGCTTCCACAGCCTTTACATACAGATCTTTAATTTGTTTTATCTTATCCTCTTCCGGATCCCTTTCAGGAGGAATACTTTCTAGATTTAAAACTTTTGCTTCTGCGGCTTTTAAACCTTTAGTCGCAACTAAATTTCTGGGATCCAAATTCAATGCTAATTGGAACGACTCAGCAGCCCGATCAAATTCCCCTCGTTTTAAGTAATCCACCCCATCCTCTAAATAAATATTCAAATCCTGAATCTCATCCTGTTTGGCTTTTTCTGCAGCTATTTGAGCTACTTTATCTCGGTATCGTTTTTCCAGTTGTTCCAATAACTCACGTGAATTCTTGTAATAAGGTAAGGACTGGTGGATTTTCATTAAATCCTCCCGAGCCCTCTCCAATTCTTCTTTGGTTAAGTCAATTCGCCGCGCTATCGAAGCCGCTGAGTTGTAATACCCCTCTATTCTTCTTTGCATTTCCTCAGAAAGCTCGGAAAAATCTTTTGGAATTTTAGGTAAAACACTGCTTTTTTCAGGGTTTTCTTTTTGGTTTTCCGCTTTTGGTATCTCCTTTTTCTCAGGAGCTTTACTTGAATTTAAAGAAATTATCCAAAAAGATATCATTACGGCCAAAATCACCACTGCTAATATTTTCAAGGGCGATTTCTTCTGTGGCTCAGATTCATCAAAAGATTCATCCCCTTGATTATCAGTACTAGTTGGAGGCGAACCCGAATCCTTTCTAATGCGACCGATCTCCTTTCGTTCAGCCTCATCTAGATAGAGAGATTTTGTGGCCTCCTTACCAGCCACTTGAACGGGAACTAAAGTAGTTGAATTTCCAGACTCATTAAGAATAATGTCGTGAATCAGAAATTTAATCTTCGTATCTCCAAACTCGATTACATCGTAACTACTTAAAGGATGCTCTAATATTCGAACACCATTAACTCGAGTTCCATTATGACTATTAAGATCGATAATTCGATATCCAGTTCCAAATCGAATGATCTTCGCATGAATTCTAGAAAGTTTATGATCATTTATCACTACATCGGCCTTGGAGCTTCTACCAAAACTTAATTCAAAGGACTTAAGCGAAATCTCCTCACCCTGACGAGATCCCTGGATAATAACAACTTTTGCAACAAGAGGCTTTCCAAAGGTCTCAGTTTTTTCTTTGAGAGCAAGATTTCCTTCAATTATTGGACTCTCGGCTAAAGCGATATTAGCCTCGAACTTCTCAGGAAATTCCAGAACATTTTCTTCAATGTTATCTTGCTTCTTAAGTGGATTTTCCGAATCCGCAACTTTATTTTCCTTTTCTTGCCGTCCTAGAATATCATTGAGATCACCCAATGCTGGGTTACCAAAAAGATCGTTATTAAAAAGATTATCATTTTCTCCTTCTGAAATATTATCCTGGGCCGACTGAGGCACATTGTCTAATGGAGGATTATTAACTATCGAAACAGGTTGAGCCTCTTCTTCGCCGAAAATAATCGCAAGTTTAAAGCTTTCTAGCTCCACAACTGCTCCATGTTTGAGCTCTCCAGTTTCCTGTTTCTTTCCGTCTATTTTGAGCTTTCCGGCTGAACCCATATTTGTAAAATACATGCTACTTTCGGTTATACGAAATTCGATAGCACTGCGACCCACCTTCTCATCATTTAAAACGAGATCACAAAACTCAGATTTCCCAACTCTAAAACTACCCTTATCAAATACCTTAATTAAGATAAGGTTCTCGTTTTGGAAGACTTTTACTGTAATCTTCATGGTACTAACTCCGAAGCTTTAAGTTTCCGACGAGAAAATTCAATATATTTTTCACAGTCTTGAATCATACGTTTTGCAGCCACATTATCAGGTCGTGTATGTGACAAATAATCAATAGCAGATTTAAAGTGATACATAGCTCTGCCATATTGTAGTGAATTATAATATTTAAGCCCCATCTCCCTGTTTTTCTCGGCCGCAACCTCAGACTCATGAATCGCTAAACCTTTGTAATATCCTGCCAGAGGATGCTGTCCCCAAAGTGAAATTGCAGCATCAAAATTATCAACGGCATGATGATAATTCTTATTAAAATAATCCCTCTGCCCTTTCCTAAAATAGAGCTCCGACTCCTTTACAAAACTTTCTTTATTTTCAAGACTACTAATCTCTTTTTCAGTTTTAATAATTGGATCTTCCAAACCCGAGACATCAGTCAATTTAGATTTGTCATCGAACTCAGGTAATGCGCTTGGCTTAAATGCTTCCTCAGTATTTTTTTGAAGCCTATCCCCATCTTTCGGCTTTGATGAATCCTCATTGTTAAGCATCAAAGCCACCAAAAGAAAAATCCCCACCCCACCCCAAAGGTAAATTCTTTTTCGATTCTGTTTCGGTAGCCTTTCAAAACCTCCCATTTCTGGAGATAGGCTATTTTTTTCTCTTAACAACTCTATGTTAGGAGAACTTATTCCAGGGACTCGAAATCTAAATACGAAATGACCCAATTGAATTAGGTCGCCATGATTCAACGTGCAGCTCTGCACCCTTTGTTTATTTACAATCACACCGTTCTTACTATTATTATCAGTGATTATAAATTTTCCTGTAGTAGTTCTCTCAAGCTTCGCATGGAGTCGCGATACCGATTCATCATTTATTACGATATCGTTTTCATCCTCTCGTCCTAAACGAACTTCTTCAATTGACAATTCAAAGACACGCCCCTGACCTTTTCCCGCCAATTGCTCAAGCAAAGGCATCGAATCTGGACTTGAAACTATGTCATTAATCTTAGCCATTCATTTTCACCGTAACTAAAACAAATCCTATATCGCCACTCGAGTAACGATGCCCTACTGCAGTTAATGTTCTTGCAGTGCCATTAATTTCAAGACTAGCAGATTGGTTTTCTCCCAAACTAGATATAACGCGTTCACACATGTCTATTACGGTTCCTGCAAATGAACCGTCTCGACAGGCATCACCAATATTCTGTCCAATAGCATATTGAGATCTAAGACTTAATAAGTCTGATAATACTGGGCTCACATATTTAACTTTTTTATCCCGATCCAAAACTAAAATCCCATCAGTTGATCCCACGCAAAATTCTTCGACACTTTTTAAATAATTAGATTCCTCAGAATCAGCATCCATTCCCCCAGGTATTCCCATGGGGGTTTGTGCGTTCCCGCCACCAGAACTTTTCATTCGGCTTACCGAGAAATTAATAACCGTAGTTAACATTTCTAATTCAGCAAACCTGGCATTACAGGCTAATTGGATATCCTCTCCTTTAAGTGCTGAATCCAACTGTTCACTCAGTTGTCTCACTGGATGGCTAATCATTTTAAACAACAAAAAGAATGAAGCCAATGCGACTAGCAATGAAATTAATCCCGAAAGTGCTAAGGGCTCATAAATTCCAACAATGTTCTTAGAGACTTTAAAATATCCTACTACGATAGCGACTGGGAACCTTGGCTCCCCAGTTTCTGCTTCGAGCTGAACATTTGAATCGGTAGAACCATAATACGGAATACTCTGTGCCAATACATAAGTTCCATCACCACGATCTTTTATAGTTTCTGGTAAATCCTTCTCTAGTACATCCTCAATGGCCAATAACACATAGGGATCATTAATTGATTTACTTAAGTATTTAGTTGGGGCTAGAACACTTTTGGTTCTAGTATCCAGGATATAAATATCCAACATATCTTTATCTGATTCTGCAGCTGCTACAGTCAAAAGAGTCGTGTCATTGGACTTACTTAAAATTCTATAATTCTCACGAACTACCTGCTTTAATATTGTTTGCCCTCTTTTTTGGGACTCTTTTTTAGTTACCTCAATTCCCCAATTCAAAATAGGGGTCACACTGAAAAAAGCAGCCATACTAATAGCTGACACAAGAATTATAGCTATTAAAAACCGATAATCGGTTATCTTTACAATTCCATAAAAAGGCACCATTAATTTTTGATCTACAAAATTTAGAATTGCCTCCCCTGGATTTTTACGTATAGGATCTGTTTCTGCAGATACCGATTCGGGATTGAAATTTTCCAAAGGCGATGAATCATTGGCTGGATTCGACTTTAATGCCGCTGATCCTTGACCTGAAAAAACCTCAAGATTTCTTTTTGTGTTCACATGGGTAACATTTTTAACTACAAAATCACCGATCTCAATGACATCAGAAGACTTTAAAAGTTGCTTCTTAACTAAAAAGCCATTTACGAAAATTCCATTAGAGGAACCTGTATCCAAAATAGCTGCACGATTTCCTTTAATTACTAAAAGAGCATGATTCTTTGAAATTTTGGTTGAGTCTAATACCAAGTCACAATCTTGAGATCGACCGATTCTATACGAGCCCTCGATAAGATCTTTCGAAATTACAACCTTACCGTTATGTATAACTTCAAATTTCACTAAAAGATCCCTTCACACACTAGCGAATCACCTTCGCTGATTCCAAGTTTTTTAGATTCTTCACAAGGCATCTCAATACAATGAGCTGCGTGTTTCTGTGGTAACAATAATTTCCATGGCCTTAGAGAATAAAAAATACTTGTCACTATCCCACTAGCTGAAACAAAGATCACATCAATATTTTCCCTCATAAAAAAAGTGTGAATCGAGTTACAATTCGGAAAAACAATAACATCTCTTTGTGTTATGTTTTTCTTTCCCATCAGACCCAAAAATCTTTCAAAAAAGTTTTTTGCGATTCTGACTTCAGATATTAAAACCCGATCATATTTCTTTAAGCTTTTAACTATCATTATTTAGCTCCAAAAAATCCTAAAATTACCGGGCCAAAAATCATAATAAATACTGCAGGCATGATAAAAAAGATAAGTGGGAACAGGAGTTTCTGAGAAGCCGCAGCCCCTTTTTTCTCTGCAGTTACAAATCTCTGAGTCCGAATTAAATCAGATTGAACTCTTAAAACATCCCCTAGACTTGACCCCATCTGATCTGCAGTTACTAGCACTGCTATCAATGAAGAGATCTCTTGAAGATCAATTCTCCAAGACAAGGTTCTCATGGCATCAGCACGGGTAGTTCCTAATCGAATTTCCTGTAACATTCGTTCAATCTCATTCACGAAAGGTCCTGGCCTAGTTTTCTCCACCACTTTTTGTAGGGCCCCAATAAAATCCAATCCGGCTTCTGTGGAAAGTGTCAGAAGATCAATTACAAAAGGTAGTTGTAATTTAATTTCTTCATGACGAGTAGCTCTAGCACTCGAGACTAGAAGGCTCGGATAAGCAAATCCTAGCAACATCATGGTGGCAAGCATCCAAATTGGGATCGAATTACTCATCACAAGGAAATAGATATAAATCGCAATTGGGATTACAAATCCCATAAAGATTTTAAACGCCAATAGGTCTTCCACATCCATTGCCTCTTCCAGTCCCGCTGAAATAATTCGACGTTTATTTTTCTTTCTCCAATCTTCCAGTTTCATTGTTTGTGAATAAGGCATCACCAAGGCTCGAAACATAGGACGAGTAAGTTTCAATAGTCCAGTAGAGGAGCTTTTCTTTCCCTGTTCCAATCGATCAGCGGCTGCATTCTCTAGTGCTCCTGAAAATAGATTCCAGGACAGATAGAAAGTAGTGCACCCTGTAACCCCAATACTGAGTAATGCAAGAAACATAGTTTTTCCTACCTAAAAATAATTTGAGGAATTATAGAGAAACCCTCATACCTCTTTTCGGAAAAAAATCTAAAAAACTTAACAACTTGATGTGGCGCGACACCACGTCTAGTAACCCTTTATTGTAGCACCTTGCGCTGTATAGTTTGAATAGGGGCACTAAAATCAAACACTATATTTTACTCTTTAAATACAATGCTTTATTAGCTGTCTAAATTTTAGTGAATGAGGTTTTAATTTGAGAATGTTAAAATAGAGGTAAGAGCTCTTTCACCCTGGAGGGGCTTTGGGCTATAGGCCCTATGGAAGGGGGTGGTGTGATGTTAGGTTTACCAAATCACGAGGTGAGGTCGACATAGAATAGATCGACTTCACCTTTTTTTATTCAAAGACCCGACTGACTCATCATCAGTTGGGTCTTTGTTTCTTTAGAAGAGTTTTTAAATCAATAAATCGTTATGAAGAAACTTCGCA
>SXPJ01000098.1 GCA_005776395.1 Bdellovibrionales bacterium
CTCTTCAGCAACGCGCAGGGCTTCAGCCCCACTTGCTGCAGTGCGAACTTCAAAACCTACAAAGCGAAGGCTTGTTGTTATAAGTTCGCTAATACTCTTCTCATCATCAACGACTAGGACCTTTTGGACCTTGACTTCATTTGTTGTGGTCATCGATGGCTCTTTCTTAACTAGAACTGTTGAATTCATTAGTAATCACCTCGAGGGCCATCTTGTAGGGCTCACTTTAGAACTTCCTGAGAAGAGGCTGGGCCATAGGGGCGAGTTTTGAGGCCCTCAAAAAAATACACCCTAGAATTACGATGTGGAAACTGGCCGCCTGGCTGAGCTCAAAGCTCACTCCTTTAAACTCGGCTCAAACCCAGATTTAGTTCAAGGTTCTGGGGGAAATACTTCTTGGAAGTCTGATCGCACAGTCTGGGTGAAAGGCTCTGGAAGGAGATTAAAAGATGCCACTTCTGAGGAAATCTTCTCATCAATAAATTTCACAGCCTTGAGTACTGAAGATATTCTCCTTACCCAAGACTTCTCAAAACTAACTTCAAACGACATTTCCCCTTCGATTGAAGCAAATATACATATTTTCCTCCGAAGTCCCTTTGTAAGCCATCTACATTCACTTGGCTCAATCGCCATCGGAGTTTCTGAAAGGAATTATGAATTCAAAACTCTCTATGAAAATGTGATCTTTGTTCCGTATGCACGTCCAGGTACTGAATTAGTAAATGTAATTAGCAGAATAGAAGAACACGAGAACAAAATTTTAATTCTTCAAAATCACGGCTTAATAATTTCTGGTCAAGAATCTGGTGAAATTGAGTCCAAAATTGAAATGTTTGAACACCAAGTTTCTGAATACTTTACTCAAATCCTCCATAATGAAGAATTACCAAATTGGATTGACATCCTTACGTCAGGAGTTCTAACACCCGATGAAGCTGTGTTTCTTGGTGAAACACCATTCACGAAGTCGGAAGAGGCCCTTGCAAATTCTGTCGGAATCAATTCGAAAGGTGAACTTCTTTTTCCGGGAAAATTTTCGGTAGATCGCGTTGAAATTGCAAAATTCTTTACACGAGTTGCAAAACTAATCGAAAGAAAAACTTCAATAAATTATCTGTCAAAGAGCGAAGTTCATGATCTGCTAGAATGGGATAAGGAAAAAATCCGAATTGCGATGGCTAAGTAATGCAATTAATCATTCCAATGTCTGGCATAGGTAAGAGATTTAAGGATGCAGGTTACGATGTCCCTAAACCGTTCATACAGATATCGGGAAAACCTATAGTTGAACATGTCGTGGAAATGTTTCCTGGAGTTGAAGAAATTCTATTCATAGTTAATAAAGAACATCTCCATGATTCAAATTTAAATCTAAGGAGCCAGTTGTTGAGAATTGCGCCTAAGGCCGAAATTGCCGTCATCGATAATCACAAATTCGGTCCGGCTTGGGCCATCAAGCAGGCTAAAGAATATATTAAAGTAGACGTTCCAGCAGTTGTTAATTACTGCGATTTTGCTTGCATTTGGAACTTCCCCTCCTTTAGGGAAAAATTACATTCTGGAATCGATGGGCTTATTGCTACATACTCAGGTTTTCACCCTCATATGTTGAGAAGTGCGAAGTATGCCTATTTAAGATTGGACGAATTAGAAAACGTAGTTGACATACAAGAAAAGCAACCATTCACATCTGAAGCAACCTCGGAGCCAGCTTCGTCAGGTACTTATGGTTTTAAAACAGGTAGAATACTTTTAGAGGCTATTGATGCGCAAATAGCGAACCTTCATTCCTATAATAATGAGTTTTATTCAAGCTTAACTTTCAAAAATATGATTTTGTCAGGAAAAGTTGTTAAGAAATTTGAAATTGATAAATTTTTCCAGTGGGGCACTCCAGAAGATTTTGAAGATTTTAAAAAGCAAAAAGATTTCTTTACCTTCATCTCCACTCAAAACAAAAGAATTTCAAATGTAACCAGATTAGAAATCATTGCTGCAGGAGCAGGCAAACGGTTCATGGATTCTGGATATTCGATTCCAAAACCTTTTTTACCACTCGGGAATTCATCTCTGCTGCAGAAAGTTATCCAGTCCCTAGGCAAGCCAGAGGATTCAATTGGTATTCTCCTTCAAGATAGTTGTGAAATCCCTGATTACGAGGGTGCTGAGTTAAAAAAAAGTAAAGTAGAAATACGCCGAGTATCAAGGCTAACGCGGGGTCAAGCCGAGTCAGCCTTAATTTCTCTCAAGTTTGGTAAAAAAGGGAGCTGCATTGTAGGAACTTGTGATTCACTCATATTTCCTACTTTAGACACGAATCTGAAAACTCAAAAGAAGACAATGGGCGTTTGGGTTAATGAACCTTCGGATTTTGCAATCTCCCACCCAGATCATTTCGGATGGGTTACTCTAAATTCCGCCAATGAAGTTATGAAATCCTGGGTTAAAGCAGCCCCAAATACTGATAACAAGGTTTATGTAATTTCAGGGACATTCTACTTTGGTGATGACCAGGAAGCAGCTAGCTTAATCGAGTCCTTTCTCCAAACAGACACCTTGGTTAATGGAGAATATTACTTGGATTCCGTCCTGGCTTTTGCTCAAAGAAATGGGTGGAAAATCCTTGGATTCAAGCCTGAATGGTTTATCAGCTTAGGAACTCCTGATGAGTATGAAACATATAGATATTGGGAGTCAGTTTTTGAAATTAGAAAAGATCTACTGATAAATGATTAAACTTCAAATTGTTATTCCATGCTTTAATGAAGGCCCAAGTCTCAATCGGCTTTGGGAAGAATGTCTACATGTGGTTAAAGATTCTCGGGAAATTCAATTTATTATTGTAAACAACGGCTCCGATGATGAAACTAGTCAAATAGTCTCATCAAAAGTAGGTGTTGAACCAAACATTATCTTCGTAACCTTAGATGTAAATCAAGGCTATGGCGGTGGAATACTCGCAGGACTTGAAAGAACCTCAAGTGAGTTTGTTGGTTGGACTCACGCTGATGCCCAGACACCACTTATTGATTGTGTCATTGGTGGCTCACTTCTCAATTCTGGATTTGACTTCGTAAAGGGAAAAAGAAAGGGGAGACGACTAGACGAAAGATTTTTTTCTATCGGAATGGGACTGCTGATGAGCGTTCTTTTCAAGCGATCTCTGATGGAGATCAACGCTCAACCCACGCTGTTCAGCAGAGAATTTCTAGCTGATTGGCACAGTCCGCCAAAAGATTTTTCCCTTGACCTTTATGCTCTAATCATGGCCAAGAGACATGGAATGAAGGTAGCAAGGTTTAAGGTTTATTTCCTCCCAAGAATCCATGGATACTCGAGGTGGAATATTGGACTTACTTCTCGTTTAAAATTTATTAGACGTACGTTGAATTACGCATTCATTTTGCGAGGAAAAATATGATGAAGATTTTTCACCACAGAATAAACACATCTTCGCAGCTTGTCGAAATTCCACCAGTAGATGGAGTAGAAATTGATATTCGTAGCAGTGGACAGGACATAATTCTTGAACATGAACCCTTTAAGGAAGGTCAATTACTTACTCAGTGGCTCAAACACTGGCAAGGCCAGAGCCTCATTCTCAACATTAAGGAAGAGGGAATAGAAGAGAGAACACTTGATGCGCTGCGCGCTTATCCGAATCTAGAATATTTCTTTTTAGATCAGAGTTTTCCCTTTTTGGCGCGGACCATAAATAGCGGCAACAAAAAGACGGCTGTCAGGGTAAGTGATTTAGAGTCAGTAGACACAGCGTTGTTAATGAATTGCGATTGGGTCTGGATTGATTGCTTCCTCGGGGATTGGAACTTTCTCCCTGGCGTTGTTAGACGTTTGCAAGATAATGGAAAGAAGATTTGCTTGGTATCGCCGGAGCTCGTTCGAGATGACGCGATTAATGAATTGCAACTACTCCAAGATATTTTAAAAGATAACAATTTATTTGTTCAAGGGGTTTGTACAAAGCTTAAAGCTCTTTGGGATTGTCATGATTTTTAAAAATAAGATTAAGTGGCTAAGTTCACGGAGTATCTTTATTATTCTCTTCGTACCGACTGTTCAAAATCAACTGTTCGCACCTTTCTTAGGGCAAGATAATTTCAACGTTGTCGATCCATGGACGAATTGGCTGGACTCTGAGGGTAGATCTGATGCATTCCCATATGGACCTGTCATGTATGCATTCTTTTCGCTTGTTCCAATGATTCTCTTTGCGTTCCAAAAAATGTTCGGTACCATTGATGTGATTACTGGCGCGTCAATACTGATAACTTTTTTACTTTTGTTCGTTGATTACTATTTAACAAATAGGATTCTCAAGGACCTAAAGGGCAAGAGGTGGGTTTCGAATGCTTTTCTATTTAGCCCATTCCTTCTATACGCGACGTATGTCTTAGGTATGAACGACCTGCTACCAGCCCTTTCCATTTTTTTCATGGGATGCGAAATAACAAAAAATCGATGGGGCAGAGCGGGTATTTATTTTGGAATAACTCTAGGTCTCAAAATGGGACTCGTCGTGATCCTTCCATTTATTTTGATTTACTTGATCGGTATGAAGAATTCTAAACAGGTAGTAGATTTTGCAAAGGGATTTGTGCCATTCCTCGGCCTTGCATTATTGCCATTGGCTTGGTCTTCCGGCTATATGGAAATGGTTCTGAGAAGTCCTGAATTTCTTAGAGCGCTTGACTTTTCAATCAAATTTGGGGAGGTAAGCATTTATCTTTTACCCGTTGGGTACTTTGCAATTTTGTTGGCTTTTTGGTCACTTCAAAGAATGACACAACCACATTTATTGACTTTTATTTCAATTAGTTTATTGACGATAGCTTCCTTACAGGTTCGCTCTGTTGGTTGGTTCTTATGGGGATTATTTTTGTCCACTCATTTATTAAGGAAGATAAGAAGCCGCATCTTGTTTTTATTTTACGTTTGGCAATTAACAGCGGTCGGATTCTACCTCTACAAAAGTAATCTCATTGAATTCCGACTGATCAATAATCTAAGCTGGATTGCAAACGAAAGTATTTTGTCTTTGCTATTTACTTTAAATCTTACGATTAGTACTTTATTGATATACAAATTGTTTTCTGAAGCTAGTATTGTTCTCGACCCTTATTCCCTAGAAAAGAAACCACTCTCAATTGCCATAGCAGGAGATAGCGGTGTTGGGAAAGATACTCTTTGTATTGGTCTAAGCAATGTTTTGAATCCCGATTCCATTTCTTACATTCTTGGCGATGACTATCATTTAGAAGAGCGAAGAGGACTTATTTGGAATACAAGAACGCACCTTGACACAAGTGCAAATGAATTGTCCCGGTTTAATCGAGATATAGGACTGATTCTGAGGCGAAAACCTGTCACTACGCGGCATTATGACCATGGGACTGGAAAATTCACACCTTTAAGAGTGATTCAACCCCGCGATACTCTTATAGTTAATGGATTGCATGCACTAATAGTTCCAGAGGTATCTTCTTTCGACCTGAAAGTATTCATGAAAATGGAAGAATCTTTAAGGGTTAAGCTAAAGGTGCAACGAGATGTAGAAATGCGAGGTCACTCTAATGAATCAAGTGTGCGGGCGAGTATTGCTAGGCGTAAACGCGATGCAAGAAAATATGTCGAAGGCCAATCCGACTTAGCTGATTTAATTATAGACACAAAGTTTCGCGGTCAACTAAATCCACCATCTGTCTACTTCCATGTCCGGGCCAAGGAAGTTGCTCTGCTTTTTGAGTTCCATAAAATACTACAATCAATTAATCCTGAGGTTTCTTGGTTTGAAGATTTACTATCGGGCACAAATGTATTAGTGCTCAATCCGCAAACATATACAAAACATCATCATGAACTCCTCCTAAGGGAGTCCATCCCAAATCTTACGGACCTGGTGCCAATTTCAGATTTTACAATCGTTCCAGGTTCGATAGTTGCTTCAATAAGTTTATTTTTTGCTACAAAACGAAGGGAATACATAAATGTCTGATAAATACTTTTTCTTTGACTTAGACAACACTTTGTATGATTACGACAAGGCACATCGACCAGCTCAGAATGCTTTAGTTAATTTCCTAGGATCACAGTTGAAACTAAAACCACAGAAGGTTTCGAGCGGGTTGGAAACAGCCCGATTATCCGTCAAGAAACGCTTAGGTAGTACTGCTAGTTCACACAGTCGGTTGCTTTATATTTCAGAGTATCTTCGAATGATGAAATTTGTCTCCCAGGTCGATCTTTCATTATCGGGGGAATCTATCTACTGGAACACATTCTTTAGCGAAATGAGGCTTTTTGACAAAGTACACGACTTTTTGTTGTTGACTAGAAATTGCGGTTACGTCAATGCGCTGGTGACGGACTTGACCGCCTCAATTCAAGCGCGAAAATTGAGATATTTAGGTTTGGATAAAGTTTTCGACCTTGTGGTTACGTCAGAAGAAGCAGGTGGCGATAAGTCGACAGGAATGCCTGAAAAGTTTTTGAAAACCTTAATCGGTGAAGTTGAGGGTTTCTCTATAGGTGACTTGTACACCGACCATATTTTTCCAAATAGCACCGTTTTCTTTAAAAAGGTTGCTCGCAAGTCGAGCAAGGTTAATGAATTTAGCAGCTTTCTTTCACTGCAGAATAAGCTGTTTCCAAACCAAAAGTAGTTTTTATCAAGAATCTGGAGTATTAGTAAATGTATAGAGTGTCTAGTTTGATTGTTGATTCACTACTCAGGTTCTGGCAACGAGTTCCGGGTCCAGTAATTCACAATTTAGAGAAGGGTCGGGCTCTAAAAAAGCTTTTTTGGCATTTGAATGTTGACGGAATTTCTGGTGCCTATCTGGAGTTTGGGGTAGCACACGGTCATTCAATGAGATCTGCTCAAATTGCAGAGGCTACGTCGCACTCTAAAAAGCTTGGGGTCAAGAGAGTTAGACGCGGTTTATATGGTTTTGACACTTTTGACAAATTTATTGGCGATGCAGTCCTTGATGATCACCCTACTTGGAGGGGTGACCTATTCAATGTGCCTTTTAAGAAAGTAAAAACGCGATTTCGTCATGCAAAGAATGTGAAATTCTTTAAGTTGGATGTAAACACTCTAGCCTCAGATAAGGAATTAGATTACCAGCATTTCGGAATAGAGGAAAAAGCGAGCATAATTCTTTTTGATATGGATTTATATCAACCAACTAGGTCAGCTCTTGAGTGGTCAGTTGGGCTACTTCAACAAGGGACATTTCTTGTTTTTGATGAATACTTTGCGTTTGCTGGAAATCAACAAAAAGGCGAGGCGAGAGCATTAAAAGAATTCTTAGAAAAACACCCTGAGTTTTCAGTTCGAGAATTCGATAATTATGGAGCAGGCGCGAGAATCTTCATCGTAGATATGTGCCAACCCACACATTAAATGAGAAAGAGAGCAAAGTGGGCTCCGAAGGTTAGTAAGGGTAGCGAGTGATGGCCGCCCCTAGTTTGGTACCCTATGTTTACGTTGATCTCTTGATTTTGGCGTGTTTCAGAAAACTTGGGTCATATCCCAGCTACCAAATCTCCGATACTCTTGCTGCCATAAATTTCTGTCTTTGGATTTGCTAGTGTCTATGCCCAATTTTGAGTAGGAAATATAAAGTCGTGAGTTCCAAATTGTAAGTGGACCGGGCCATGTAGAACGGCGATGCCAAGACCCAAGCAAACCCGTTGAATCTTGTTGGTTGGACGATCAGGACTGTTCTGAAGAGACAGAGACCTGATGGATATACCCATGGCAATACCCATTTGAACCATCAAATGCGCATTTCTTAGGGAATAGAAAGGGGACTATCTGGGTTCTGGCTAATGTAGTGGTGAGCCACGTCGACTCAATCTTTTGACCGTAGAGGGCTCAATGCTGGAGGGTAACCCCCTTGGAATCCATTAGATAGCTCGAAGGAGCGTAAAGAGATGGCAAGAGCAGTCGGAATCGATTTGGGTACAACCAACAGCTGCGTATCCGTACTTGAAGGTGGCGAGCCCACCGTTATTGCAAATGCTGAGGGTGCGCGCACTACCCCCTCAATTGTTGCCTTTGCAAAAAATGGCGAGGTATTAGTTGGAGAGGTCGCTAAGCGTCAGGCGGTTACCAATGTTGATCGCACCATCCGCTCAGTCAAGCGCCATATGGGAACTAGCTGGAATATAGATATCGATGGCAAGAAATACACCGCTCA
>SXPJ01000099.1 GCA_005776395.1 Bdellovibrionales bacterium
AATTAGCCTCAAAATTTATTTACCGAGAACTGTTGAACAAACGGGGGCTTTTATCGCATCAATTGAAGATTGGCTATGGGGCAGGGTAGGACGAAAGAAAAAATAAAACCCCGGTCTCTTCTTAGCTAAAGAAATCGGGGTTTTAGAATATTTGAGGTCTTAGTATCGAATGTAAATATCGATAGGGCAAATTTTATTGAAAACACCCACTGGGTTTTTACTATTCATCATTACTACAATTGAAGAGATAAGCGCGCCAGCTCCCCCATTAATTGTGTGCTCGTAGCCAACTCCGGTATACCCGATTTTTTGGATTGCAATTAACTGAGTAGGTTGAATTGGAACATTATTGACCGTTTCAACCATAGCTCTATAAAAATCACAACGATTATCCATGACTATCATGAGTCTTTTGATAGAGGGGGTTCCGTTTAAAAGAACCAATCGCCCTGTCGATGATTCAGGAATTTGAATTCTTCCTGCAAATCGCCAATCTGATTGAAAAGGTGTGGAATCACCTTGATAACGGAAATACCCACCACTCGCACTATTATAGGCATCTCCTGCGCCAACCATTTTTCCCCAAAGTATTGAAGCCATCTGCATATCGTTAACTAAAACTACGAGCTGTCCTTGAATTCCAGCAGTTGTTCCTAAGACCCCGTGCTCAGTTCCATATTTAATTAAAAAAGCTTCATTCGCTAGCGCGATAGCCGTTTTAGCGGGGGGATTAAAAACAGCCACTGGAGGTGTTGCAGACTGGAAATACATAGGAATCTCGGCAGAGATCCCCAAAGTACTTAGTAGAAGTCCCCCAATACCAATCCATTTAATAAAATTAGCTCTCATGAATAGAACTCCTTATCGTATGTAGTTATTTAAAGATGGAGTTGTAACAAAATAGCAGCAACTAAAAAAGGAGCACTGCGTAGGTCGATTAATAGAATAAAACTTTGGCCAGCAAAAGAGAGACAACTACAACGAGGGCAGGGCGAATGACAGTTGTTGATTTTTGACTTGCTGTCAGAGATCCGGTGATAGCTCCGAGCGCTATTCCAGCTGAAAGCCAAAATCCTAAATCCCAATGAACATAATCGTGACGAGCGAAATTGATGAGTGAAACTCCAGCTGAAGTCATATTGGCTAGTTTCGAAATCGCAAGTGCAGTAAAAAGGGGAAGTTTCGCAATAAAAAATAGTGAGAGGAACATGAAGGTTCCTCCGCCCGGCCCCCAAATGCCATCATAAAATCCACAGGCAAATCCTAGAATTGAAATCTTAAGAATCTCTTTTGAGGGTTTTAAATGGGATCTCTCTCTTTGAATCCAGAGCTCTTTTTTCCAGATGATCCACAAAATAGGTGGGCAGGTTAGAAGTAGAAGGCAATGAAAAACAACGAGGGGTAGGTAGGGATTTAGAACACTTCCTAAAAAGGATCCTAATCCAATAAAAAAAGTAAATAACCAACCCTCTCTCCATTTCATGTGCCCTTTTGAAGTATAGACTCCTAGTGCTAAAAGCGCCGAGATAGTGCCAGCGATTTTATTGGTGCCAATGGTGTCGGGGCCCATAGTTAGAAAAAGGGAGAGAGTTGGGATCGTAATGAGCCCTCCTCCACCCGCTATCGAATCGATGAAACCGGCTATAGTTCCTGCAAAAAGTAATATCCAGTGTGCGTTCAATGCCATAAATAGAATCTCGGGCGTGACTTTAATTCTTTTGTTTTTAAATAGGAACCGGTAATTTTAAAGCAGAAACTAAATGGAACTCAAATGGCTTTCATAAACCATTGGATCATCTCTATAAGGTTATAAATGGCTCAGGACCTTCTAAAGGCTTATTATCAAGCACTCTATGGAGTGCGACTTTCTACAGGAGAGATAACTCTTAAGGTAGGAGAGAGAAATCAGAGGCTCATTGATTTGTTACAGCAATATCAATTCAGTGACTGGGCCTATCTCACGGCAGCTAATCCAAAATCAGAGCTTTTAAATGATGAAGAGAATAATTTAAGAAATCAAAATCTCACTTTGATTCTTAATAAGGAAAAGTATCTGTATTTTGAAGGCGAGGGGAGGTCATCTCAAGGGACTTGGCCTGCCGAAAAAAGCTTTCTCGTTCTTGGTATTTCTGCGAAGAAGGCTTGCCAGTTAGGAAAGTGTTTTCAGCAAAATGCGATTCTTATTGGGACCTCTTTGGGCATTCCTGTGCTTCGAATCTTAGTTTGAAAACTATTATTGACCCAGTGAACGGGTAAAGATTCCGTAGAGACCGGATTGAATTAAGAAATCCGAAACAATTTTTTGTTGAGAGTCTCGTCCTGCATTTAAACGAGAGAGGGCCTGAATCTGTTTTTCTCGTATCTGGTCGATGAGTTTCTTGTTTTGAAAGAGCAAAGGATCATTTGACCAGTCATGAAGCAACATTTTTAATTCTCTATTCTCCTCAAGATTGTAGAAATTTTTTCTTAAGAAGGGGTCAATTATCTCTTCAAAACGATGGGCAAAGCCATTGGTCTTTAGCTCTTCCCAAGGCTGATTATACCAAGTGGATCCGAATTTAAATTGAGGATTTTCATTGTTTTGTTTAATCCATTTTTCCATGGATTCCTTGGGGATACCATAATTTTCCTGGGCCATCGCCCACTGTAGAGTATTTAAATATTTTTTTGTAAACTCTTCATTTGCGAACCTAGAAATGCCTCTCACTTCGAACCCAAAAAGAGAGGGATCATCATAGGTGTCCGCTCCGCGAAAACCTACATAGGCCATTTTAGCAGCTGAACCGAGATGGGGTTGTTTTCCTGTTTTGCGAGTTTTTTCGAGATGCTTGTATACCCAATCGAGATTGTTAGATGAGAGAGTATCCCAGAAAATAATATCTCCAGATGTGTGAGCCCTTAGACCTCGATGCTTTTCCTCAACAATAACCATCATCTCAAGAATTAAATTTGCTCTACGATAGAGGTCTGCGATCATGACTGAACGGACCCGCCCCTCTTCTTGAAGCTGTTTAATATTGAGGGTGTTGACTATGTGAACATGCTGATGAATTTTCGGTTGGTTTAACCCCGACAGGAAGGTCCAGGCTCCAACGGAAACCTCTCCTGAGGGGTTCTTTGTTCTGAAATGGAGCTCTAACATTGAAGGGTTTTGGCTAGGATTTCCATATTCTACTTGTCGGAAAAGGTGAGAGATATCTATCTCGTGAGTTCCGGGTTCATAAGTTTTCCCCAAAAACTCGGTAGGTTTGCTGAAAGTTAATGTGGCTTTGTCCTTTATTTTAAAGCCTGGAACTTTTCGATCCTTAAAAAAGTCTGTTTTCTTTCTAGCGCTAACCCAAGTGAGAAAGTATTCCTTCTGGGATATTGTGAGGTTATCCCACGGCTCTTTAGCTACTTGCTCATAGGACCAGCCTTTAAAACTCTCATCGAGGGCAGGGGGAAGTCTGAAGCCCAAAATTGAGAAGCCGGGTTTAGGAGGAAGAAGTGGAGCGAGGGTTCCATCGGTCGTGGTAAGTAGTGATAGAACTCCATCTGAATTTTTAATTTCTAGTTCAACACTTGTATCGTGTTGGGGGGTAATCAGAGATCGAATTGTTTGAGCACATTTAGTAAATTGAGGGGCCGATTGGGCCGAATTTAAAAAAAGTAAAAATAACCCAATAGAAAAGAGCAACCGCATCTGAAGAACACCTCGGTTTAATTTAGATTGCAAAGGGGAAACCTTAGCTAAATTTTAGTCTCAGGCTAAAATAGGGGTGTGCTCTCTAGGGCTACGGGAATGGTGACCCATTGGGCCTTCAATTGGAAAGTGTTTATTTGTTTGCCTATAGTTTGTACAGTATTAAGGATCTCTAACATTCTTTGGGATGGCAAACTCAGTCCCATACCGCCAACATTACCCTTCGTACCGCCAACATTGCCCTTCGGTTTATACGAAAGAAATTGACTCTGCGAGTCATTTCTGCTAGGTTAAACCGAATTTGAATACGTGGAGGCTTTATGAATGCCATTGGACTCGCCAGGCTCTTAGTATTTTTCACTCTAGTATTGAATTTTTCGGCACTTGCCGTAAAAAGACACTCTGTCTTATTAGCCCCTCATTCTTTAAGTTGGTGGGTGGATACTTCGAATCCTGATTCCCCAACAGTGGTTGCCGATTATGTGTTTAGCTACCCGATCTACCGATCGGTTTGGAGTTTCCCACTTACCTATACGGATCAGTTCAGCCACAACATAGTGATTAGAAAACAGGCTCGCTTCACTCGGTCGCGAATTTGGTCAAGCAATTATCCTGCACGATGGAGAGTCCAAGAGAATCAACTCATTCTTGAAGTAGATCCTAGAGACGAGGCATATATAGAATCCTTATCGAGGCTCAATGTAGGAACCCTACGAGGGAATACTTTGGAATGGAACTTACCTACCACTTTTTTTGGGCGTACCGAACCGGATGCGGGATTTGTTCTCGGTACCAGACATGAATATGACAAGTACACAGGTGAAAATTTGGTAACTTACGTCGGTTTGGATGATGTCAACCGGCAGATGTTGAGACTCCCCTTGGACGAGGGTGAATGGACAGCATTGAGCTGGGCACATACGAGACGTGAAGCACTCGCTTCTCTTTCTCTTGAGGCTCGAATGGCTTTGTTTCGCACTCCTAGCTTACAGGTTGAGAATCCCACAGCTCTCACTGTAGTATGTACAACTCGAAATCTCCAACCCTCTAAACAAATTACGGTGCGTGTTCATCGCTTTGCAAGTTGGGAGCTCTCTGCCCGACGGGAATGGAAGTCGGAGGGACTCGTTGAGCGTCAAGATGCTGTGGAATTTCCAAGGATACGGCTTGAAGGTGGAATAGCCACCCTGAGACGTTCGCTCTCGCTTCACATTAATGAAGTGGAGGTACGGTGGAATAATGTACAGCTGCTCGCTAATATCGCTACACCGAATAACAGCTTCTTTGAAATTAACGGTGACCGTTTTGCGATGAGCTGTCGATTTACCCCTTAGTGTGTCTTTCCAGTTGATTGAGTAACCTAAAACTTGTGTCACTGTATAATCTCAAGCGACTTTTAGATTTAAATCTATTTCAGCGCCGCATTCCAAAGTGTTGTGATAGCGACTTTAGAAATATGGGTCGCGTAATCGAAATCCAAATTAGGAGAGAGATCGGTGGTCTGATGGTAATGCAGATTGTTCTGTCCCATAGTGTTCTGTCCCATAGTGTATCGGTTTAAATGTTCATTAAAAAAGACTACAGGGAAGCCCAGACTATCAGCGATGTATCCATCCGTATTGTAGAGGTACTTTGATCGCTAAAACGGTGTCTAAAGGCTGGAATAAAAGGGCTTGGGTTTGATTTAAGCTAACTCCATTCCGTAAGATCTGCAAAACAAACGCCAAAAGGTGAGGGGGTATTTAAGCTAATTGAATTGTTTAAAAGTTGTCATGATAATCTCACATCCGCGACGCAGATCCTCTTCGGAGATTACAAGAGGAGGAGCAAAACGAATAATATGGCCGTGAGTGGGCTTAGCTAGAACCCCTGCCTTAGCTAAGGCTAGACAAATTTCTAAGGCTGTATGTTTGTGTTTAGGATCCATTTCAACAGCATTTAATAAACCTTTGCCGCGAATTTCTTTAATCCAAGAGAATTTTAATTGGGAAAGTTCTTCTCTGAAAATCTGACCCAGCTTTTCAGCCTTATCCGCAAGGTTTTCCTCTTTTATAACCTCTAGTGCGGCCTTAGCTACAGCACAGGCGAGAGGATTGCCTCCAAAAGTAGAGCCATGTTCACCTGGTTTTAGACATAAAAGTATTTCATCACTTCCAAGAACGGCTGAAACCGGAAGAACTCCTCCTGAAAGTGCTTTGCCCAGAATTAAGAGGTCCGGTTTTACGGATTCGTAGTCACAGGCCAATAGTTTTCCAGTTCGACCTAGTCCTGTTTGAACTTCATCGGCCATAAATAGAACATTATATCGACTACAAATCTCTCTAACACCTTTTAAATAACCAGGGTTAGGGACAATAACCCCTGCCTCTCCCTGAATTGGCTCCACCATAAATCCAGCTGTGTTTGGATTTTGACAACTCTTTTCTAGAGATTCTAAATCGTTATAAGGGATGAGTTCAAAGCCAGGAGTGTAGGGGCCAAACTCTCGGTAGGTCACAGGATCTGTCGATGACGAAACTGCAGCTAGAGAGCGTCCCCAAAAGTTTCCCTGAGCAAAAATAATATTGGCTTTATTTTCTGCGATCTTCTTCTTTTGATATCCCCATTTGCGGCATAGTTTTAGAGCTGTCTCTCCAGCTTCAACCCCAGTATTCATGGGCAATACTCGGTCATACCCAAAATAATCGGTGATATATTTTTCATAGGGTCCAAGCTGGTCATTGTGGAAGGCTCTCGAGGTGAGAGTTAATTGACCTACTTGATCTGTGAGAGCCTTAATAATTTTAGGGTGGCAGTGTCCCTGATTGACGGCAGAATAAGCAGACAAAAAATCCAGATATCTTTTCCCTTCAACATCCCACAAAAAAGCCCCCTCTCCCCGGCTTAAAACAACGGGAAGGGGATGGTAATTATGGGCTCCGACCTGATTTTCGAGTTCTATATAATCTTGTGAGTGTCGCATGATTAGTCACTGCCTAAAAAATATTTAAAGAGTTTGGGCCCTTACAAAAGCCCTCTAAAAAAACTAATTATGAAATAAACAACATAATTGATTCAACTTTCAAGTCGTAAATGTGTGTTAATCTAAAAAAGCTAATGGATCATCGTTTAAATATAGAAATGGTGTTTTTAAAGGGAGATTTGCTTTGAGAAAAGTTCACAGGTTAATTTGGATGGCCCTCCTTTTGGCAGTGAGTTGCTCAGTCAAGATTAGCCCCTTAGGAAGTGAATTAAAGAGCTATCGAGGGGCCCTAAAGCCCAATCCCTCTTTTAAGATCTATGCTCTTAAATATCCCTCTTTATCTCCAGTAGATCAAATTGCGGTCTCTTATACCGATGTCACTGAGATGTGTCATTTTGCGAGCTTTGGGGAGGGGGATTCTCAAAAAGATTTAAGTTTTGTCTGCTCCGAAAATAGCGATAGTTACCCCGCACAAGTGACTAGTAAGCCGTTGTCAGGTCATAAAAGTTATTTGTGGTTAGGTCACAATAGAAGGCTAACCCATTTATGGGTTAATCGAGTTCTCTATACATGCAATATCGAAAAGAACAAAGACGCGATCTCTTGTGAAACCGCGTCTTCCGTTAGAAATTTAACTAGCCAAACCAATTAGGCTATCTGCGAAGCTGACCTTCAAGATCTCTTAAAATGGCTCTTGCTCTTTCAGGGTTTCTTTTAACTTGTCTGATAATTGAAATAGCTTTAGCTTGGAGCATTTGTCCCGATGACATGAGTTCACAAAGTAACGGCTCAATAGGATCGGTTTGTTGATAAATTGTTTTGTGCTGAGGCCAGAGGTTCTCAGTTTCATTGCTTCCCCCCATGCAGAGCGGAATATAATGATCGATCTTAAACTCGGTTCGATTCATCTCTCGAGTGTGAAAACCTAACTCCATATCATAGGTTATAAAGATTGCTGCCTTATGCTCTTTTGAGACCTCTCGATTGCAGTAACGGATTCTTTCGGGATATCGAAAGGCATCGGCGTCATCACAAACATCGCCTGGCGTAAGCTTTTCATGGGGAGTTTCTGGAAACCAACCCGTTTTAGAAAAGCTTGCTTGGGCAATATTAAATGAACTGATTATAGACAGAACTAAAATGGAGAGAGTGCGCATGCTTTATACCTCATAGTTAGACATTACGGTGTCTAGTAGAAACGCTGAACCCATTTTCAGCTTATACGAGAGCAACAAAGTTGTTTGCTACTTAGCCCCCTGAAATAGTCGACCCATGGTGGATAGGCAAGTGTTAAATTTAAGAATTTGATGAAGAGAGAGGGGTTAATTGACTAAGGCTTTGAGATCTTTAACGACCTGCATCGCTATGACGCTTTCGACCTCTTCGACGGTATCCATGAGCTGTTTTTGAATTAAAAGATCAATATTATTAGGTTTTTGAGTCTCCCAAACCTGTTGAGAGGGCCAGTTGATAATGGCCACATAACTTCCTTGCTGAGTTTTATGAAGTTTTCCAGAGAGGGCTGGAACTTGAGCTTGGAGTTGCTGAGTGAGAGTGGTCCAGGCCTCAATAAACCGATTCTCTTTTCCATCTTTTACTAGCCATTGGTAAAGGGTGACGTACACGTAAACTCCTCTTTTTAAGAATTATTTATTTAGCCCTTGGAGTGTTTTGAGGCAACTTCGAAAGAAGGAAACAGGTAGATTGTGTTTTGTAAGCCTTTTAGGATTTATATTAAATTCTTGTCTCTTAATTCCAAGATCCTCAGGGGTAATTAAAAAGTTTCCCACCAAATTGGTGTGGTTCATTTCAATAAAATCCATGGCCATAGCAAGCCCCTGGGGCCCCTTAGTTTCAATCCATCGCTTGAGTTCATTAACAAGCTTCGGTTTGTCCCCCTCTTTCCAGAGCGAATAGGCTGTTTTCCATTCTCTTCTCAGTTTATCTAGAAGAAAGCGATTGGCGGGATTTCTCATGAAATCTTGAAGGTCTTCCTCATACTGACGAGTTTTTATGGGATTAATCTCTCCATCATTGGCATCCCTAGAACCTAAGCTAGACTTGGGGATGATTTTTCCTTGGGGATCTATTACATAAGAATCGGATCTTAATTCCGATTTGGGGAGTAGGGCGTAACGGTAAACTATATTGAGATTACTTAAGAGAATATCTTGTTGGGGATAGTATTTTGAAAACTCGGTTCCAAAAACTCGCATTGAGGGAAAGGGGCTTCGATATTCTCGAGCGGCAGGAGCTGCCTCAACCATCTGAACTCTGAACTGCTCCTTGTGGTTTGGAAATAGACTCATTATGTGTCTTGGCAGACTTCCGATAAAGCCAGTATCAATAAAGAGGATCTTTTTCCCTTGTTCTAGCGATTTTTCTGAAATGCCTTCCTGCTTTAGGTATTCTTTAAGGAGTGGGTCCTTCACATTTTCTCGAGAAACATTAAGAAAGTGGATTCTATTTTTTAGAGTGGGATCGTTTTCAATCTCCCCGATAAGTAATCCTGTCTGCCCTAGGAATCTAGCATCGCGATCTAAGAAGTAAATCTCATGGTCAGGGTACATTTCAATAAGCATAGCTAGGGTTTTTAGTTGTGCATACTTACTTTGTTCCCATGTTTTCCCGAAAGAGTGGTGTCGTGGAGTTGCGGTGAGTATATCGGGTCCAGACGAATAAAGAATGGAGCAAAAAAGCATGCCTAGAGTAAATAAGATAAAAAGGAGAATTTTTTGTCCGAACGTAAAACGATGAATTGAGTTTAAGGAGGGTTTAGGGTTTAGGATCAAAACGAGTCTTGGGCGGTTTAGTTTCCCAGAGGCTTTGATTCTTTCTTTATTAAGCAATAGGTTTTTCATTTTAAAGACAGGGCAAATAATAGGGTCTATAACACGGTTCGGTATTTTTTGGAGGGATCTTGAGAATTAAAGTATGAGAGATTTTTCAAATTTTTCGTAGCTTTGATACAATTCAGGTATGCGAATATTTTATCAAGGGATTTACTTGGGATTGTGTGGTTTTCTTCTTAATTGTTCATCGACACATTCCCGTAAAGCCGAATTCTCTAATTCTAAAAGTTTAAGCTCTGCTGAGACCTCTAATAATCCCTTAGTTGTTGAAATTCCAAAATCTAAAACAAGAAAAAGGGTAGAGGTTCCAAATATAGAGAACCTTAAAAAGTTTATTTCCTATTATCGAAAGACTTTGGAATCTCTAGGCCAAAAGAAAGAGGACTCTTCTTATGTAGTAGAGACAGAAGAGGTTGAAGTCATGAGAAAACAATTGGCGAGAATTCTCCAGATTGAATTATCAGGCCTTACCTTTCTGGTTAATCCTAGAATTCAAGGCTCCTGGTTTGGCAATTGCACTCTTGTTCTCGACAAGCAACAGGAAAAATTGGTTATTATTTCAAAGTTAGGAGAAGAGCAGATTTTGAGTCTTAAGGATAAGGTTTTTGGAGGGCTTTATAAATCTGAACAAGGTGAATGGGTTTTTGTTTCAACTTTTTATGGAGATCTTCAAAAGAAAGTTCCCTATCGAGTTTTTTGGGGCGCTACAGAACTAAAGGTAATTTCATTATCTATGGACAGAACTAAAGAGGGCACTATTGAGGGACAAGCAAAAAGCCCAACTGGAACTTTGCTAACCATCTTTAGAAAAGGGCGAGATAATAAGGCCGTACAGATTAATGGGCAGGTGCTAAGTCCCGTTTTTGAATAGGACTTATTCTACTTCAACTAAGATTTCATTTTTTCTTAAGAACCAAGGAGTAAAAGGAGAGTTATATCTCGCCCAAAGAGGAACCCCTTTGGATTTTATTTTTGCTTTTTTCAACTCTTGAGTGAGAAGATCTAGGTGTTCTTGATAGTTGGACTCTGTCCATCTTCCAGAGTAGGTTACAGCAGCCATTTTTTTTACTGGAATCCATTTGAAATAAACTTTAGGATCTTTAGGTTTGGGTAATGTTTCTAAGGTATATTTTGAGGGCATCATGAATTGAACTGTCCATCTCTGTGGATCAGCTTTTATAGAGGGCTGACTTAGTGGATCATCTGTTATTTCAATTTGAGTGTTCTCTGTTTGCATGACCGGTGCGGTCATTGCGAGATTGTTGTCTCCTTGATTTTTCCCAAAGATATAGGCCGCTAAAATATTAAAACCGGTACTTCCCGCCTTATCGCGACTTCCAGTGATTTCGGCTTGGGCAACCAAATATTCTGAGTATTGACGAACTTCAATCTTCTCCAGTTGAGTGATGACAGAGTATTTGGGCTCTTCAAAGGCCATTAACTGGAGAGCTCCGAAAAAGGGGGCTAAGAAAAATAGGGATAAGAACAGGGATAAGTTTAAGTTAAATCTAATCATTTTATTATTCTAGCTAATCTTTACCGGTAAGTCAGCTGAGGGACAAAAATCTGTAGGGATTTAAGATTTCAGGTAACAGCTGTTAACAAACCTCTTATCTTGTTTTTGTCTGCGTTTGTCGTAATCTTAAACTATCCCAATAAAAAATAGGGCCTAAACCTTTAAGAGGAGATCAATATGAAATTTTCCAAGGCGGCGCTTTGCGTTGTCGTTCTTGTGAGTGCTATGAGTTTAACTGCTCAAGCCTCTATTTCGTTTGAGATCCTTAAAATGGTTCCAGTGGGAATTGATTTAGATAGCCCTCAATATGAATCTTCCAAAACAGAATTGGAACAGCTTGTTAAAGATTGTGGTCCTGGAGTGGTCAAAGGTGTGATGGACACAAGAGGTGTTGAAGCTGAAAATAGGTGTACCTTTCAGGTTGAACTCGACCCTTTGTTCTTCGAAGGGGCAGAAACCAAAATGGGGCTCATTCAGGATAAGAATTGGGCTTATCATGATGGGGTTGAGTGGTATCTACCCAGGGATCTGAACTCTCCCGAATCTTTCGATTTGAGAGATCTGATGGCCAACGGAATTCCAGAGATTAAAAAACAGCAATGTGGTGATTGTTGGGCATGGTCCACACATCATGGACTTGAAATCGCACGTGCAGTTCATGAGGGAAAAGTCACAGATCACTCTATTCAAACGGTTCTATCGTGTTCAAGAGCGGGTTCTTGTAATGGAGGCTATATGAAATCTGTCGATTTCTTATTACATGGCTTGCCCGAAGAGGCCGATTTTCCCTACGCCGCTTATGACAAAAAATGTAAGTACAGCTCTTCAGAAATCTCAAAGGGTTGGGAACCAAAAATGATAGCGACCCCCTATGTGGGAGATTCTAAAAGATATTCACTTGCTATGAGAACTAAGAACGGTGGGTATCGTGAAGGAACTAAAGTCAAAGAGATGATGGCTGCAATGCATGACTCTAAAGGGCCTCTCGTGGTCACCGTATCCGCCTATTCTGTTTCTGGTAATGGAATTTATAACTCCTGTAGCTCAATCAACTCTGGCGGAAATCACATGGTAGCTATTGTAGGATGGGATAATGAAAATGGAAAAAGAATTGCCCATGTTTGGAACTCTTGGGGAAAGAGCCATGGTGAGAATGGAGTCTCTAGAATTCAGTGGGAATGTGGGGATGGTCGACTTAATCGTGGCCTAGGTGTAAGTGCTAAAGTTGTACAGTATAAACCGACCTGTGTTTCTCCAACAGCAGTTCAGAAGTATCTTCATGAGATCAAAAAAGGGGGATCGGTGCCCATCGGAGTTGAGCCCAAAGCAGGTGTGACATGTCAATGGGCACCCACCGAAGGTTTAAGCGATCCGAATATTTGTAATCCGGTAGCTAAACCTAATCAGTCGACTGAATATCATTTAAGTGCGACCAATAATTGTGGCACTGCTTCTAGCATGACCTTGGTTAATATTTGGTCAGCCAATAAAATAGCCCCACATAAGATCCTAACTCCTCATGGTGAAATTATTGTAAAAGAATAGTTCAGGTCTATAAAAGCAAGAAAAAAATTCTCACTTTGACAGGGGTGTGAGAAAATATTTCTATGGTTTTAAAAACGGGTTCTCTGTTTTTTTTATGGTCTCTTTTTGCCCATTTTAGCTTAGGCACCGAAGTCTATTTCTCCCCCTCAAGTGATTGTGAAAACCGAATAGTTAAAGCCATTCAGGATTCAAAGAAAGAGATTGTAATTGCAGTTTATAGTTTCAATAATCATAAGATTGCCGACTCCCTTAGAGAGGCAAAAAGGCGTGGGGTTTCTATCCAGATACTTACTGATTCCACTCAAGCCTCTCAGAAATCCTCTCTCGCTTTGCCTCTATTAAATGAAGGCTTTAATTTAAAGCTTCATAGCAAATTCAAGATTGAGCATAATAAATTTGCGGTATTTGATAACGGTCTAGTCAGTACCGGAAGTTTTAATTGGACGGGACCTGCAGCACGTTCCAATTCGGAAAACTGCCTCTTTCTCAGTGAGGCCGATGTGATTATAAAATATCGAGAACGGTTCAGTTATCTTTGGAGGAAAAATTCTCCAGAGGCTTCGCAAGCAAGGGTTAAAAAGCTACTTAAAAAGGCTCGAGAGCTTTCAGGATATTAATTCCCACCTCATTTTATTTCAATCTGCCTAGGCATTCACATTGCACGAATACACGGGATGAAGCGGAGGCAAAGTTTTATGAAGGCTGTTCATTTAAGTCCTTGTCTTGAAGTTAAAATTCCAATCAATGGGAAAGTCGAACTGACAGGGGAGTTAACAATTCCAGAGCATGCTGTGGGACTTGTGATATTTGCCCACGGAAGTGGGAGTAGTCGCAAAAGCCCACGAAATCGCTGGGTGGCTGAAGTATTGAATCAGTATCGGTTAGCGACATTATTAACCGATCTTTTAACCGACGAGGAGGCCGCTAATAAGCAGAATATTTATGATGTTGAATTTTTAAGTGGGCGAGTTGAGCAGATAGTTTATTGGTCAAAGCAGAGAACCGATGTTAACTCCCTTCCATTAGGGCTATTTGGCGCTAGCACCGGAGCTGCCGCCGCTATAATTACAGCGGCTAAAAACCCAGATCTATTGAGTGGAGTTGTGAGTCGAGGAGGACGAATTGATCTAGCCCATGAGTTTCTTAATAAATTAAGAACACCGGTTTTAGCTATTGTGGGAGGAAAAGATGAGCTTGTGGTGAAGCTTAATCGTGAAGCCCTATTTAAGGTTCTAGCCCCTCATAGGTTGGTGATTATTCCAGGAGCTACCCATTTATTTGAAGAGGCTGGTTGTTTAGAACATGTTGCAGAATACTCTTGTGATTGGTTTATTGATCTCTTTACAGTTCCAAAGAGGACTCAAGGAGTAGGCTTTGGCCGCTAAATCCAAACCCGAACAAATAATATTTAATCCCCCTTTGATCTGTTTTAAGGATCGAGAAGCAGCAGCAAACTTACTCTTTGAAAAGATTAAAGGCGTTGAATGGGTTGAGCCTTTAGTACTAGCTATTCCACGAGGAGGAGTGGTCACGGGAGCTATTTTAGCTAAAAAATTAGGTGCCGAATTAGATGTTATTATCGCAAGAAAACTTAGGTGCCCTTGGAGTTCCGAGTTAGCGATTGGGGCGGTCGCTGAGGGAGGGAGGAGTTATTTAACTTCTCTCGGAGAGCAAATTTTAAAAGAGAACCCAGAATACCTTGAAGAAGAGATAACTCAACAATCTGAGGATATTCAGAATTGGATCTCTTGGCTCAGAAATATCAAACCTAAATCCCCATGGAGAGATCGCACGGTCATTCTAACCGACGATGGCATAGCTACGGGCGCAACCTTTTTTACTGCGCTAGAAGTTGTGAGAGCTGAGAATCCTTTAGAACTCATTGCGGTGGTGCCTGTATTACCCAAAGATTGCCTTAAGGAACTGAAAAGCCGTTGTGATAAATTATTTTATTTGAGTGTACCCGAGGGTTTTTATGCAGTAGGCCAGTTTTATCAAGATTTTAAGTCGATAGGTTTCGATAAGGTTTCTGCTCTTTTATCTGAGAATCAATTAAGTCTTCTAGAAAAGAAGAAGTTGCCGAATTGATCATAGAATTAAAATCGTTGCGTCTCTTAGGGAAAGTGAATTTGTCGAATAGATCATAGAGTTAGTACAGTAGATTTATAAGAAATTTAATTAAATAAAGAGCCTCTAATTTCCGAAAAGTTAGATTAGGGGGTAGTATGCTTTGTGACGCTATAGGTAATAATAATTTTTCTCTCGTTCAAGCGATAGATGTCTGTCGAAGCTTTTTTTTAGGAGAACACTCACATCAAGCTTTAACCAATGTAAGTTTAGAGATAAAAAAACATGATTTTTCAGCGATTGCGGGCCCCTCAGGGAGTGGCAAAAGCACACTTCTTAATATTCTGGGATGTCTTGAGCGACCTACCAGTGGAGATGTCATGATCGAAGGGGTTTCAACTAAAGAACTCTCTATTAGACAATTGTCGGATTTCAGAGCAAAAAAACTTGGATTTGTATTTCAAACCTTTAATTTAGTTCCTACCTTAAGTTCATTGGAGAATGTTGAGTATCCATTACTTCTTCTGAATATAAATGCCAAAGAGCGAAAACAAAGGTCAGAAGAGGCGCTAAAAAAGGTGGGCTTGGAAAAGTTTCTTAAAAATCATCCAAGTCAGTTAAGTGGTGGACAAAGACAGCGTGTCGCTATTGCTCGAGCCATTGTTAAAAAACCACTTCTAGTTTTAGCAGATGAGCCGACTGCTAATCTTGATAAAAAAACGGCTAACGAAATTTTAGATCTTATGCAGCAGTTAAACTTAGCGGAAAAGATTGCTTTTCTTTTTTCAAGTCACGATCCTTTGGTCTTGGCTCGAGCTAATTCGGTAGCCTATTTAACCGATGGGCAGAGAGATGAATCTCATAGGGAGCAGTATGTGGCTTAGAATCAAAATTGCTATTAGGAATGCCTTTAGAAATCGTCGCCGAAGCTTGCTAAATATTTTTATGATAGCAAGTGCTGTAGCTTCAATTGTGATTTTTGAGGGCTTTACCTATAACATGGTGGAGGGGTTACGGGAGACAACGATTGAAACTCAAACAGGACATATTCAACTGGCCCTTGATTCATTTTGGGAAAAAACTAATCTCAAACCGAAACAGAATTTAATTACTAAATATAAAAAATTATTGAAAGAGTTAGAGAAGGACAAACGGGTGAAATACGCCGCAGGCCGACTGGAGTTTTTTGGCCTTCTCAGTAAGGGGGATGCTTCTATTAGTGCCAGGGCAGTTACTGTAGATCCAGGTAAAGAGGTCTCTAGAAATCGTTATTTTAGATTTAAAGAGGGGAAGGCCCTGCAATCCAAACGTCTTTTTCAAATTGCAATCGGAAGTGGATTAGCTAAAAAACTAGGAATTAAAAGCAAAGACAGCGTGAGTGTTCTGACCCACACCTATGATGGAGTGGTAAACGCTATGGATTTTGAAGTGAGCGGTATTTTTCAGACCGATATTTCGGAGTTTGATGACAATACCTTTCTTATTCCGTTAAAAACCGCACAGAAACTTTTAGATACATTAGCCGTTGAGCAGATTGTCGTGGGGCTTAATTCCTCATGGGATACTACCGCATTTAAGGAATCGGTGCGACCCAAAGTAGCAGCCATTGCTCCTCAAGTCATAGTAAAAACCTGGTTTCAATTGGCCACTTTGTACAAGCAGGTGTCGATTTTTAATCAGCTTCAAAACACAATTGTTAAACTCATTTTATTCAGTTTAGTACTATTGAGCATTGCGAATACGGTGGGTATGTCCATCATGGAAAGAACTGGGGAAATTGGTACTATTCGTGCTTTAGGCGAGCAGAGAAGCTCAGTTGTTTTTCAGTTTCTAATTGAGGGATTCTTTCTTGGCCTTTGTGGTGCCTTATTAGGTGCCCTGGGGGGAGTTTTTTTGGCCAATCTGTTTAATTCGATGAGCATTCCTGTTGTTTTTCCTGGAGCGAGTTCACCGATTATTATTAAAATTGAAGTCCTTGTGGCTTCGATTGTTAAGGCAGGAAGTTTGGGGGTTCTTATAACTGTTTTAGCGGCCATTCTTCCGGCTTTTCGGGCCTCTAGAATGAATATAGTTCAAGCTTTGCGTCATAATATTTGAACTCGATTTAATTTTCGATAGAATATCGGTCAATGAACTCAAGTCGTCTTTGCGTTTTTCTTACTCATCCTAATCAACACTTTTCCCCTTTATTTAAGAAGCTTCATGAAGAGCCCAGACTTAAATTGAAGGTTATTTATATGTTTGATCATGGACTAAGTGAATCTTGGGATGTTGGATTTGGCAAAAAAATAAAGTTCAATATTCCTATGCAAGGTAATTACGAAACGGTGGTTCTTAAGCCCGAGGTCTCTGTTTCTGATTACTCCTTTTTTAAGGTGAATTCTTCTAAACTTATTAAAGAGGTTTTGAAAGCTAATCCTGATTATGTCTGGGTTTTTGGTTATAATTCTTTAGCCTCTTGGAAGTTGGTTTTTTATCCCTTTAGAAAATACAAGGTATGCTATCTCGGGGATTCATCGATAAAGATTAAACAACCGTGGTGGAAAACTATTTTAAAAGAATTTGTGCTGAGGATTTTTTTTAAGAAAATAGATCTTATATTTTCGATTGGGGAAAGTAATGAGCAGTTTTATCGAAAATACAGCGTCTCTGCGAAGAGAATCTGTAGAGCGGCTTATATATTCGATAACGAATATCTGCTAAGGGATCTAGATAGCCCTGCGTTGAGTAGAAGTGAGGTGAGAAAAGAGCTGAAATTTGATTCTAATCTCTTTCTAATAGGGTTTTCTGGGAAATTTATCGAGCGTAAACGGCCTCACGATGTGGTTGAGTTGGTCTATCGATTAAGAAAACAGGGAATGAATGCGGGGGCCGTTCTTATAGGTGACGGTAAGTTGAGAGAGTCGATTGAAAAGAGGATTAGAGATCTAGAGATGGATGAATGGATTAGGCTTCCTGGTTTTATAAACCAAAATCGTATTGGAGGTTATTACAACGCAATAGATACTCTGTGCATGCCCTCAAGTATTGAGAATTTTGGAATGTCGGTTATTGAAGCTATAGCCTTTGGAAAACCTGTTCTAGTCTCTGATAAGTTAGGTTGCGTTGGCCTCACTGATATAGCTAGGCCTGATATCAATGCTTTGGTTTTTGAATGCGGAAATATGAATATGCTAACTCAACAGGCTTTAAATCTAATTAAAGATAAACAGCTATACCAGCGAATGAGTGATGAGAGTCGTCGAATCGCTGAGAAAAATACAATGACTCATAATAGCCAGATCATCTCAGATGCACTTTGTAATACCTTTTCTTCTTTATGATAAAAAAGACTAAATCTGAAAGCCTTACTATCGAGCATCGAGGATTAGTAGACTGTCCCAGCATTCCTTGGAAAAATTTGAAAGGGGTAACTCGTGAGATAGGAAAAGATAATAATGAACCGTTTTTATGGCGCTTGAGTTCTGCGGTTCTAAGAGAGGATGCACCTTTTTCAGATTTTTCCCAATACGATAGAGTTTTATGCCTTATCGAAGGGGGGCCGATTGTTTTAAGCCATCTGGGAGGAAAACAAAGACAATTAGAAAAAATGGTTCCCTACAACTTTTCAGGAAAGTTAAAGACCGAAGCCTTGGTAAGTGTTCTATCGGTAGATCTTAATCTGTTTCTACTAAAGGGAAAATCCAAAGGGGCGATCTATCCTGTCTATTTTAATTCTAATGAGGAGTATCAGTTCCCCTTATCGGCCTATGAGCATTTTGTATTTTGTATTCAAGGTAAGCTCACCGTAGTTGAGAGATACAGTCAGCAAAAGTTTACTCTAAATTCTAATGAGTGGATTCGTATGACTCGTTTAGGAAAGAAAGAATATCCTAACCTTCAGATCTTTTCTTCCCAAGCCTCATCAAAAGCTCTCTGGATTCCTATTCATAGACTGTAGGAATAGTTGCCGTTATTAGAAGGTTGTAATAAAATCTTTTCTAATCTTTGAACCGCTATTGGAGATCTCTATGAAAATATTTTTAGCTAAAGTGGGTGGAATGATAGCTCTATTATTGATTTCGTTAACGGCGATAGCGCACCCTAACAACGAAACTAAAGATCTTAAAGCAAAGATTAATAGATTGATCCCAGTTGAGATCTCTGTCCGTATGCAAAAAGCGCTAGATTCACTTAAAGAGGTTCCAGTCGATATTGAGCCGATTTTTTCGATTGAGCAGACGGGGAAGTTGTGACAACTCTTCAGAATAAGAAGGCTCAGTGGATTGATGAGCTTAATTCCTATAGGAGCTATCACGGCTCTAAAGCCAATCAGTTGACTCATTTTATTGGTATTCCACTTATTTTTTTTTTCAATCTTTTGTGGCTTAGGGTGGTTTAGATTTTATCCTTTAGATATTCCGTTATCTGCGGGGAGTTTGTTTTTTTTAGGAATATTTATATTTTACTTTCGAGTTCATAGAGTCCTTGCCCTTGCCGTAATGGCATGGTGTTGCCCCTTATTTTTACTAGCTGAAAAGGTTTCGGTTCTATCGTTTACTTTCTCTTTAGCTGTGGCGGTAGGCTCTTTTGTCATTGGCTGGGTATTTCAATTTGCAGGACACGCAATAGAAAAGAATCGGCCTGCTTTTTTCACCAATGCGAATCATCTATGGCATGGCCCTTTGTTTATCACTTACGAGTGGGTTACCCGTTTAGGGATTAAAGTCTAGTCTCATTTCCTAAATAGGTTTTGACTTGAATGTATCCTCGACTGGAAGGGTGAAAGAGTCCAAATTGGCTTGATGAACTTCCGTTAAATAGATCAGCTGCAAAAAGAAGTTCCACTCTCTTACTTAATGGAATTGAATAGCTTAATTCAGTGAGGCTACTGCCATCGTGAGGCGCATAAGCTAAAAGAAGGTCTAAAATTTGAGCATTATAAAGAGTGAAACTTCCGTGCCCTGTGACGAGTTGAGTAGAATTTATATCTAGAGCTCCAGAGACTGTTCTATCTCGATAGTTTTCAGAAAATTGGAGTCCCACTCGCCAACGATCTCCCACTATGTAATCCAATCCAAGAACTCCAACGATTTGATGGGCTTTAAAAGAATCTAAATCTCCATCAAAAAAGTTAAAGCTTTTATTGCGGTGAAATAGAAGCTCGCTTCTAAGGACTAAAACATTAACCGGAAGAGAGAGGGTGAGACCGTAGGTTTCCATCCTTGGGTGCTTTCCAGTGATCTCAATATTTCCTGAACTATTTTCTGAAATATAAACGGGAGCCCGGTCAAAATAGTTGAAGTAGATAATCGAAAGATCTGCTCCATTTAAAGAGGGAGAGAGTCTCACTCCGTATTCAGAACTCTTGGTTCCTAGCGAAAGAGTTCTTTCATCGGTAAAGGTATGTGGTTGAATTGGAAAAAACTTTTTAAATGGAAACGCAAAATCACTTCCAATAGCTGGACTTTTATTGAAGTAGGGTTTGGGAACGTAGAGAAACTGAAATATATTCTCATTGAAGTTCCACTTCACATTCACCATAGGGGTGTGAAGTCGATTTTTTTCTAAAGGTCCAATGCCGAAATCTCGAAAATCTTTAGGGTTCACCAGGTCTGCATAATAAAACCCAAAGGCTTCTCCCCAGACGACCTGTTGATTTCCTATTTTTAAGCTGAGAGGGCCCTCTTTGTACTGGAGATAGAGATCTCTTAAGATGAGATCCTGAGAATCTCGAGTCCTAACGGGCTCGGAGTATCGAGAACTGTTTGAAGCATATGCGGCTTCTACTAAGGCTCTAAAACCGAAGCCTAAAGACCAGGGATTAGGAAACCGAATAATGTTATTGATCTCAAGTTCGTGGCGATGAGAACTCAGATCCGTGGGGGCTACTAAATGGTAACCTATTCGAGACTGAGTATCGATATGAGATTCTAAGATAGCTCCAAGCCCGATGGAAGAGGCGAGGCAAAGGCAAAGGCAAAGTATCAAGGCATTAGTCACTTAGGGACTCTTTGCTGAAGAAAGTATCATCGTAAGAGGCTTTTTTGAAATTGAAATAATTTAAGGTCGATTGCCGTTTTTCGTGAAGAGCATCTGTGATTGTAAGTTGAGTAACCCTATTTTTATTGAGTACAGATTTGATTCCTGAGTACTTACCAGTTTTTAAAAGCTTTCCAGAGATGGCATAGAACTTAACCTGAACCGGAAAATAGGTTTTCTTGTCTACCCAGTAAACAATACGTCGATAAGTAGCCTCTTTATGATTTGCTGTTAGGAGAAGTTTGTAACAGTCTCGAGTGTCCAGTTTCTCTTCATTCATTAGTTTTGAGCTGTAGTCAGTCGCAAAGTTAGTTCTCGCAAGATCGCCATTAGAAACCTCACCCGTAAGTCTTTGCTCGAAGCCAACGCGAGTAGGCTTTTTTAAAGTAGGGAGAAACATCCACAGATCCCGTTTTTTCATGAGCAATTTTCTTCCTCTCATTCGCTCTGGGGATTTTGTTTCTACTAAAGAGTTGGCTGAATTTTTAGTATGGACTAAGTAAACCGTTTCGTTAGAGGGACTTCCTTCGTCTAGATCTGTAACTTTTACGAAGAAAGAGAATTGTCCTGACGGATATCGTGCTTCGTCAGCTCTTCTTACTATCTCTTGCGGACTTAAGGTCCCAAAGATAGATGAGGGGATATTTAAAAGGGCAAAAGCACTGAATAAGAAGAGCCATTGTGAAGAGTTCATTGTTTCATGGTAAACGGCTTCTAAAGTTAAGCCTAGACGCGTTGCGAATTCTTGTTCTATTGAGGGTTTGAATCTGTCTCAGGGGTAGCCTATAATAGGTAAGTATCTTCTTCTTTATTTATCCAGAAAGCAAAGTGACTATTGAAACAGTTTATCTACAAATGCCGCTTCGGCTGGCTGTGGAGTTATCTGTGTCTTTTGACCTATGAGCTATTGCTCACAAACCCCTGGATAATTTTAGGAAAAGAAATGGCGGCTAATGCCCCCATAGATACCCATTCAGCCCCTGCCTCGGCAGTACTTCATCTATCGGCATTTTCAGTTTTGGGCGGCCTCGCTGGATTTGCCTTTAACGAAGAACCAGAGAAAAACCGAGTAAGATACAGTCTATGGCTTGTGGCCTATGCCGGCGTTAGTGAAGTATTGCAATCTTTTGTTCCCAATCGCTGGCCCAGTGGAGAAGACATTCTATTCAATGTCATGGGACTCATAGTAGGGGCGGTTGTCTATGCTCAATTAACCCGACTTCATAAAAGTTCACAGCCTCTCTCTCCTGTAGCTATTCCAGCCTAACTTTCATATCCAAATTCTTGAATGACTCCGCTTTTTACTATGCACTGTGGCTCACCGAGAACTACTGGTTTTAATGAGAGCGGATTGACAAGCTTTGTCTTGGACAGATAATCTATTGTTCTAAGAGGAACTCCATGACTTTAGAGACTCGAAAAAACGAAGAATTAGATAAAGTTGCATCCAAAAGGTCCTTAGGTTTTAGTGACGATGATTCGGTGGAGATCACTATTGCCCCTAATGGAGGGGCCTGTTTTGGGGTGGTTAGAGCTATCAAATTAGGGCAGCAGGCCGCTAGCAAAGGGAAATCAGCATCTGCGCCTGTGTTTTCTTTTGGCGCGATTGTACATAATCCCAAAACCATTCGAGAGTTAGAGGCCCAAGGGGTCAAAACGGTTGAAGATCAAACCCAGGTGACAGGTGGAACGGTCATTTTAAGATCCCATGGTGTTCGACAGGAGATTGAAAAAGATTTCAAAACTCGTGGTGTTCAAGTTGTGGATGCCACATGTCCGCTTGTTAAAAAACCGCAAAAAATTGCGGCCAGTTTGGGAAGTAAAGGGTACTTTTTGATTTTGGTGGGGGATGCGAATCATCCAGAAGTTAAAGGGGTGTTGAGCTATTTCGGTACTGATCAGTATCTTGTTACTTACAAGCTAGAAGAACTCGAAAATATCCCTTCCCACGTGACACGAGTGGGGATAGTTGCTCAAACAACGATTGAAGTGAAAGTTCTTAATACTATCGTCGAACATTGTCAGAAAAAATTTAAAGAGGTAGCTGTCTACAATACCATTTGTGATGCCACCAGCATTCGCCAAGAAGAGGCGGAGGTCTTAGCTAAACAAGCGGATGTGTTAGTAGTGGTCGGTGGCAAGAACAGCAGCAATACCAATAAGCTTGTTAAAATCTGTAAGCAATATCAACCTAACACCTATCTGATTGAAGAGATCAATGAGTTAGATCTCAAATGGTTCAAAGGAATGAAAAAAATTGGGGTTACAGGCGGAGCTTCAACGCCTCAGGATTATGTCGATAATGTGGGGGCGAGAATTGCCGAGATCCTTTCAGTAACCTGTTAAAAAGCCTCTTGTTTTATTTCTCCGTTTCAATCTCTAAAGTCTTAAGTCTTACTGTAAAGTTTGATTGAGTGTTGTCTCCATCGCATTGAATCCATAAAGCAATAGCAGGTATAGGAGTTGTGAATATATAGTTAATGTCAAAGGGGCCTGGATTTTTTTGTTTTAAAGCGACTGTCTCTTCTAAAAAATCACTTTTAGGATGGATTCTAAAGTCTCCTACCTCTTTATTAGTTGAGAGGGTAATAAATCTTACTTTCTTAATTCCCTGATTGGGAAATAGTTCGAAGAGTTCTTTTATCCATTGAGGCGATAAAAACTTTTGAATCCATGAAGGCTTTTCATTAGAGGATTCTACTAGGCCTAATCTTAAAGGGAGGTCATCATCTTCTCCCTCTGTTGCGGTAGGTTTACTTTTAGGGAGTCCTAGAAATTCTCCGCTGACTTTTAGTGTTTTTACTTTGACCACTTTAGGAAGTTCATAGAAAAGAGGGCTTGCGGAACTATTAACCTTAATAGTAAGTCCCTGCTTTGAAAAATAAACAACATTAGGTTTTAGGTTTGAATAAGTCATTGTATGCCATTGAGGTGAGGGGGAGTTCAAAGGAATGACTAAGGTTCCCCAAAATAGAAAATGTGAAGCTTTTTTAGAAGTGTTCACAGTTGTACTTTCTTAAGAGAAGGATTCCTCTTTTTTAAAACTATTGATTCTGAATAAATTATTTCCAGCTTCTGTCGGGTTATCACTGTAAACAGTGTCCATAAAAATATGCATAGCCTCTGGAAAGACTTTTGAAAGAGCCATAATATTGACTGGCTCATTTTCAAAAGAGGCGATGAGAGTTCCAGTTTTATTAATTAGGGATTTTACATTTTGTTTGTGAACTACATCCTGAATAGAAACACTGGGTTTCATGACTAAAATTGTTCTTTTTTCACACCAGGGGAAGTTATCTCTTTTTAAGTTTTTAACTGTGACTTTGTGCATTTTACTTTCTTCTCGTCCTGTTAAGTATACGAGGTGGGCCCCTAACTCAAAAAGACCTTGAGTATATTCGGCGGCTCCTGGATAAGGCTTGTCATGGGGAAGATAATCGTTAGTAAAAAAACGGTCCCCCCAAAAAGATTTAAGCTCTTTTAAAGCGTGATGAGTCTCTGGATGATCGGGTTTGAGTCCTAGTTTGTGAGCCATATCCGCTAAGGAGTATCCGATATGTTCTAAGGTGACTCTGTCGAGAGTAGGTTGAATGCTAAGTTGAGTTCTAGGTGCCTGATTCCATTCTTTCATGATGGCGAGAGTGCGATGCCCCACCTCATATAAAGTGGAGTCGAGATCTAGCAAAATTATGGGAGGTGTGTGTGGGAGGAGTCTTTTTAAATGGTCCTTTATTTTTTGTTCTACTTTTTCGAGAACCTCTCGGGTGGATAGAGGGTGAAAAAAACTATTTAAAATCCAATCATTTCGAGAGTATAAACCCATGGTGACTCCTAGGCTGCTTGAGCTCACCCTATTTTGCGTATTCTTTCTTTAAAAGTACAGTTCTCCTTTCTCAATTTCCACCCAAACGATGATTATTTTTAAGTAAAGTTTAGGAGGACGGTGTTATATATAGACCCCTTAAAGGAGTCCAATATGCCAAGGTTTTTTGTGAAAGGGTTAGTGACTGCAGCGGCCATTCTGGCAACACCCCACCTAGTTTCCGGAGTTTATATTGATGGGATAGGGACTGCATTGGCTATGGCCGCTATTTTAGCTCTGTTCAACCTTTTGGTTCGTCCCTTATTGATTCTAATCACTTTACCCCTGACTATTTTTAGTTTGGGCTTTTTTCTTTTAGTGATTAACGCCCTTCTTTTTAAATGGGCCGGCAGTATAGTTATGGGTTTTTCGGTCGATTCTTTCAGTGCAGCTTTTCTAGCTTCTCTCTGGGTAAGCTTTATCTCTTGGATTTGCCATTTTTCTTTCAGTAAAGAGGCAGGTAAATTTCGAGTTGTGGTAAATCAGCCCAATTCAAGAAGAGTTATTGATCTTAATTCAGACAGTAAAGGGAACTGGAAGTAGTGGTTTTTATAAATTAAAAATATTTCACTTGAAGCGACAAGGTAATTTCTTATGCGTCGATCATCGATCATTATCTCAATTATTTCTGTAATAACTCTCTTGGTCTTTTGGACTGGAGTCTATTGCCTAACTTTATTTTTTCCTAATTCCAAAGAGAGAATTCAGAGGAAAACATTTCATTCTCCAGTTAGCATTTTTCGGGATAGTTATGGAGTTCCCGTTATAGAAAGTGAAAAACTCTCTGAAGTTATTCGAGCTCAAGGCTTAGTGACGGCACGAGATCGTTTCTTTCAGATGGAACTTATTCGAAGAAAAATGTCAGGCCGTTTGAGTGAGCTTTTTGGAGAGAAGGCTTTGGCTTCCGACAGGTGGCATCGGCAATTGGGCTTTTTACAGGTGGCTCAAAAGGCAGTTGAGAAGATGGAGCCTTCGGTTAGAGAGGTTTGGGAGCTGTATGCTCAGGGGGTGAATGATTATTTAGCTAACGAAGTACTCCCATGGGAAGTGAAGTTGTTGGGCTATCAACCTGATTTGTGGAAAACTGAAGATGGGCTTCTCGTTGTTTTAAGCATGTTTGAAGCTTTGAACGATCCGAAAAATAGCGAGGAGTTGGCCTATAATGAGCTCTATCTTAAATTTCCTAAATCGGTCGTAAATTTTCTAACCTGGGATTATGGATTTTTAGATGCACCTATTAAAGCCCCTAAAGGATTTCCGTTTGCTGCGAGAATTCCAACCCCGAGTGAGCTCAATTTTAGTTCACAAGCGATAAATAGTGTCATTGCTAAACCTATTGAAAAAGAGGTGCATGGAAGTAATGCTTGGGTAGTCGCGGGTTCTAAAACGACAACGGGAAAGCCCCTTTTAGCTGGTGATCCTCATTTAAATTTAACGGTCCCTAACATCTGGTATCGAACCGAACTCAAAGCGAAAACTTTTGGTGTTCGAGGGGTTTCTGTTCCCGGGATTCCTGGAGTTATCATTGGACGCAACGAGAATCTCGCTTGGTCATTCACTAATTCCAGATCGGACGTTCACGATTTTATTGAGTTGGGAGCTGATTTTAAACCTGAGTCAGGATTAAAGTATCAAGGGAAGAACCTTTCTTTTACTTCAAGAAAAGAGAGCATTCAGATTAAAGGAAAACCCGCAGAAGAATACAATATCTGGGATAGTCCCTTTGGCCCAGTGATTGAAGATGAAAATGCAGAAGTTCCTAAGGCCCAAAGAATTTTACAATGGACGGCTTTAGATTCTAGTGCTTTATCAAGTCTCAATCCCTTAGAGCTGAATTCCTCTGAAAATTTAAGTCAGTTGTGGGAGGCTATGTCTCGTTGGGGAGGGCCGGTTCAAAATATTATCGTTGCAAGTCGAGATAACCACATTGCTTGGGCAATAGTGGGGAAAATTCCAGATCAAAGAAAAGAGTTTGGCAAAGTGAGTAGCTCTTTGACTGAGTTGAGCCCGTGGAAAGATTATATCCAATGGCAGGAGATGCCTAGAGTGATAGATCCGCCCGAAGGTTTTATTGGAAGTGGAAATCAGAACATGTGGGTGGAAATACCCGGAAGAGAGCGATGGGGGCATGACTGGCCTTCACCTGCTAGAGGATACCAAATTCGAAAACGTCTTTCTGAGACTGAGCCCATTGCTGTGGAGACCATGGAGGCCATTCAAAATGATATCTACTCCCCAGTTCATGTCTGGTATCGAGATCAGTTGGTAGAAACTTTTAAGAGATCAGAAGGTCAGGATTTTAGCAAGAATCCATGGATTGGAGAGATGATTGAAATTGTGAGTTCTTGGGATGGAAATATCACCGTGAGCTCATCGGCCTATCCTTTACTTAAAGAGTTTAGATTGCAGGTGCAAAAGAATTGTGCGGCCCCTTTTGTAAATAAAGTAGCACTTTATCGCCAAAAAGAGGTCTTAGAGCTTATTGCTAAGGACAGTTTGGTGTATCAGCTTCTGACTCATCGGCCGCAGCATCTTCTTAATCCTCAGTTCTTATCGTGGGACGAGTTGTTAGTGACTTCGGCTCTGGAGACGGCAAAGCAGCTAGCTAAAGAGCCTAATGAACTAAAAACTATAACCTGGGGCAGAAGAAATCTTTTGGAGGTACAGCACCCTTTTGCAAGTCAGTTTCCCAAATTTTTAGCTCGGATGATAAATTTTCCTGAGAAAGAGCTCTCCGGTGACGGATTAGTGGTTAGAGTGAATAGGCCTAAAAATGGCGCTTCAATGAGAATGGTTATCGATCTTTCGGATTATAAAAACTCGAAGTTTTCTCAACCTGGAGGACAATCTGGCTATTTTCTATCCCCTAATTATCAGGACCTTTTTGAGAGCTGGTATTTAGGGCGGGGTATTGCTTTTGAAACGATGACGATTGAGTCTAAACAGGTGATCTCACCGGAGTGAGCTTGAGGGGTTTAAGAGAAAAGAGTGAGGCAATGAAGTGACTTGGGAACAGGAATTATCGACAGCCTTTAGAAGTATTGAGGAACTTGTTAAAGAGGGTTTCTTAACTGAGGAAGGGGTTGAGCAGGCGAGTTTAGTATCGAAGAAATACCAGTTTCTGTTGCCACGTTATTATGCGTCTCTCATCGACAAGAAAGATCCCTTCTGTCCTATTAGGCTCCAAGCGATTCCTCAAGGTGTTGAGGTTATGACGGGGGAAGGGGGAGCTTCTGATCCGTTACAAGATCTAAAGTATCAACCGGTCGAACGGATTACCCATCGTTATAAAAATCGAGTCTTACTTCATCTGACTCCGAACTGTAGTATGTACTGTAGGTTTTGCTTTCGAAAATCTCTCCTTAACGAATTAAAGCCGGACCTGTTTTCTGGGGCTTTAGAGCAGGCCTTAAAGTACATTGAGAAGGAAAGTGAAGTTAAAGAGGTGATCTTCTCTGGTGGAGATCCTTTAATGGTTAGAGAAGAGACAATAAAAAAGGTGCTTAGGGGGATTGCGCAAATATCTCATGTTAAAAGAGTGAGATTTCATACTCGGGTACCTGTGACATTTCCCTCGCGGATTACGGCTTCGTTGGTTGAGAGTTTATCTGGCACCAGATTTAAACCGGTGGTGGTGACCCATTTTAATCATCCCAAGGAGATCACAACCGAATCGAGCAAGGCCATTTTAGAATTAAAAAAAGGGACGACTCTTCTTAATCAATCGGTTCTTTTAAAGAGAGTGAACGATAGCTCTGAAACTTTAGTGGAACTTTCAGAGAAATTATTTGAACTAGGGATATTGCCCTATTATTTACATCAATTAGATTCAGCTCAGGGGACACAGCATTTTTATGTGGAGGTAGAAGAGGGTAGGCGGATTTGGAGAGAGATGAGAAGTGAGCTACCTGGTTATTTAGTGCCCAGATATGTTATCGATATTGTTGGAGATCCATTTAAACAAGATGTGATAGCTTTAGATTAGATAAAGGTTGGTATTATTTTTAGTGAAAACTTTACAAGAGCCGTTACGAAGATCAACAATAGGGAACTTTTTGTGGAGGGATAGGCAAATTGGTATGCCACCGCATTCGAAATGCGGCGGGAGCAATCCCTTGAGAGTTCGAGTCTCTCTCCCTCCGCCATTCCTTAATCTGGGCTCTACGCCATTGACGGGGGAATCGCCCCTTGGTGAGGTTGATTTCTGATAGGAAAGAATTTGATTGCGAAGTTCTTGAATGGGTCGCACATATCCAAAACCACATTACGGACGTTTTCTCTTCCTTCAATATGCGCAAGCTGTTGTTCTAGTTCAGTACAAGTTTTACCCTGAGCTAATTCTTTTATACGTTTATTATTATAATCCGCAATGATTTCTGATTGCGGGATCACAGCAACCGGCACACCGGGTTGATTACTAGTTTCCTGAAGATAAGACTCTCACTCCTCCGGGCTGAGGACGAGGGGTCGGAATTGAAGCTACCATTTCAAGAAGACGAGCCTCTTTATTCTGAAGAACTAGAGTTCTTAAACGTAAATTAAGCAAAGTAAAGCTATTAGGATCTCCAGTCGCTAAAGGGCCATGAGTGATACATAAAGCAGAAGCAAGGGTAGAGCCGTCATCGGCTATATTACTATTGGCGCTATTTTCTTGGGCCCCAGAAAATCTTAAGACTGTGGAGTTATTACTAAAGCGTGTCCTCACAACAGGAACCATTCTCGGTTCGCATGGAGTGCAGCTATTCATGAGAGCTAAAGTATTTGGATCAATATTCACATTGGTAGGGGCCGGTACACACATGGTCGTGATCGTTTCAGTAAAAAACTCCGCAGGTTTTAAAGGATTGTTAAAACGCTTGAGTATTAAAGTTGTAAAAACCTTATTAGAATTTCCACAATCTGTAGCTGTAGGAGCAACACCCAAGATAGAGCAGTTGTTATTCAAAAGTTGGGAGGGTTCGAAGGGCAAGGAGGATACGATATGTTTTTTCTGTCTCTCTAAAAAGAGCCTCATTTTTTGTTCGGTTCGAGCTCTGAGATTACTGTTTTTATTCGCCTGTAGAGCACTACTGGAAAATTTAACGATAGCTAATGTAACCCCGCCAGTTATAAATATTCCTGCAACCAATTCCAGTAACGAGACCCCTTTAGCCATACCCAAACCTCCCAATGGTTACGGAGCCGAATAAAACTTACTCCCTGAACTCATAAAGATACCGTTATCATCTTTGAATTTCTTGTAATGGAGCTGATAACTAATTTTTAGCTCTCGGTTATTCATACTTTTAAATTCATTACAGCTCATGGCTGTAAAAACTCGATCATTAGATTTAGAATCTCTAGAGCCCAACTCCACTCTGAATTTAGCAAAGGCCCCTAGCATTCCTTGAAAGCTTTGGTCTTTACCGCTAACAATTGGCCCCTTAAGCCCCAAGCAAAAAAGATAGATCCCAGGGCTATTAGCATTACCTGGAAATTGATCTATACAACTCTCAAAAGCGGTCTTTAACGATATTTGGTTAGCTCCTGGGGTCCCAGTTTGAATATCCAGCTGACTAGAAAGTTTAGCTTTAATGATAGAGCTAAAAGAGACAGCACTTCCAATAGAGGCAAGTGGAATATCAAGGTTATTAAAAAAAGTGGAGGTGAAAGTGGGACTACAACTAGAAGAGATTAACCCAGCTAAAATTTTTTCGCCCACAGCGGAGACTAAAGCATCTTCATAATCGATAACACCAATTCTCGCTTGAGTATTTGCCTTTTGTCGTCCCATTCCCCAAAAAGCACGCCCCACTCCTACAGCTATAGTTCCTAAAATAGTTACAGAGATCAAACCTATGAGGATAGTATTTCCCCTTTGGTCTATGTTTTTTTTGGGGCTCTTCATTTCTGTTTTAGCTCTTAAAACCATACCTGTTTATTTTCCTTCTTGAATCTTTGCGCAAGCCACCACATCATATTTGGGTAGTTCAATAGTCAAAGTATCTCCATTAAATACAACCGGCAAAGAGACCAAAGTTTCTAATGCTGTTCTAGCCTTATCTATTCCATCCCCTGCTTTTTGGCCTTGAAACTTTCGAACTCCCGCATATTTTTTCAACTCGTTAAATTGTTGATCCCCTTTAGGATAGCCTTGAAAAACGGTAACCCCTCTATCATCCACTAACAAATATTGATAAAAAATAACTCTATCCTCCTCTCCAGCCTTGGGTTTAGCCGTCAAATGCTCTGTAAAAATCTCATTAATATCTCTCACCGTTTTATTTTGGCAGGTTTTATCTCCCCCCTTAACAGTGCAAAGATAAAAACCTAACTGAATGGGCTCTTTAGTCGCGGCAATTCTAAATTGTTTCTTGGCCGTTCCTCCAGTCAAAAAATCTTTAGGAATTTCCCAAGAAAAGGATTTTATTCCTTCACTCATTCCCTCTAAAGTCCCTAATAGTAATTTTCCATTAGCCGCTTTAAGATCCATGGCAATCGCATCAGCATCTCCAGGCATACAACCCAATTTTAATTTTAATTCCACATTAAGAAGAGAGTCAGCCCCCTCTTTAGGAAGAGCGAGACTTTTCATATCGAGTTGTCGTTCAGTGATATCATTCTTAACCCATTCTTTGATTTGGGCTTGTGAAATTGCTGGAGGGGTAAAAGAGGTCTTGGGATCAATAATAACGGGCTCTAAAATAGGCGCCGATTCACTATTTTTCGTAGCTGGCAATTGGGTTAAGGTGGCAACTCGAGAGCGCGTTCTTAGAATCAGAAATACCGCCCCTAAAATCAAAATCCCCAAAAAAATAAAGAGTTGTTTTTGCTTCAAGATTTAATCCTCAAGTAATAAAAAAACCGATATTTTAATTATACTATAGTGATTAGCTCAAGGGAGTTTTTTATCGTTTTGTTTAATCTCTATTTGAGTTGTTAAGTCCCCTGTAGGAATACCATTAGCTATCACTATGTGACCTTCAGGGATATCGGTCTCCAATTCAAAGTTATAAACATCTATCGGTTTTTTATAGCTCAGCTTTTTAATCGATAGGATCTCTTTTCCCAAGCCCTCTCCCATGATTAAATCTTGTCTACTTAACTGATCCGCTCTCACCCATCCTCTTTGGGTTAAAAAGGGATGGTCTTCTGTTACAGTTAATCTATTTTTAGCGACTCTTAATTGGTAGAGTGCCTTTTTCTCGGGCCCTTTGACAACTTTAATAACCTTTACCGGTGATTGATAGAGCGGATTCCAAATAAGATCATTTTCTGAAATTTTAGATACTAACTTCTCTTGTCCATCGGCCATTTTAATGCGGGTCTCTCCCGTG
>SXPJ01000100.1 GCA_005776395.1 Bdellovibrionales bacterium
GCCCCACAAACTTCATTCGCTCGTCCATGACACACGTCTCCTTCCAAGGCATAGCTCTCCCCCTGTTTGAGAATTGTTATGCCTTAAAGTGTAAACCATGTGCCCGGAATGAAATGTAAAGGGGGTGCCCGGAATATACCGTAATGGCGGAGAGGAGAGGATACGAACCTCCGATACAGTTTTACCCGTCTAACGGTTTAGCAAACCGCCGCCTTCGGCCTCTCGGCCACCTCTCCGCAAAAAAACAGGTCTTTATACGGTAGGAAGTTTCTATCATTGAAAGTTCAAACCTTCAAATCCGAAACTTGACAGGGGGATCATAAATAAAAATGCATCATTAACCAGAAAAAATCGTTGTAATCAGGGGCGATTCTTACATCTCGTTGTTTTTGATAGGATCCCAGAACTTCGAAGTGGGGTCTAGGAAAGAACTGGAGCCCGCCCCCCCAACTTTGGCTTAAGGATTCCCCATCCTTAAAGTCAGTTTTAATGAGGTCTTGAGCGAAATAGATATGAAATCCTTGAAGGATTTCATAGTCTAACTTGCTGTAATTGGCCCAACCCCATTTTGAGGAAAGTGCATGGGGTCGGTTATTTTGAAGATCCACTTCAGCTAAAAGGAAAAGATCCTTTCTAAAACCGAGAATAGCGTAGGGGCCAAATAGGTGTCGATTACTAGATCTATTTTCTCCATAAAAATAACTTAATCCGACTTTGTGGGTTCCCTCTACGTTGTGGCCACCTCGAAAAGCAACCCCCTTTTCCTGGTTAAGATCTGCTTTATCAGGTCTACCTAATATCCCAGTGATAAAAAGATCCTTTTTGTTATCGATCCAAGAGGCTTCAATATTGTAAGTTTCAGTCCCGTAATTCCATCCGAGCCCCTTTTTTGTACTTACAATATGATCAGGTAGATTGATCCCAAAGGCCTTTTGAAATCTTCCAGCTCTTATATAAAGCTCTTCTTTGGGGTGATAGATCACGAAATGTCTTCGACTCATGAAGAAGTCAATAAACTTGGGGGGCTCAGAATCATGACTTTTTCCCATGGTGGCTAAAACGGTGAAGTCTCCTACGGTTACAGCAGCCTCTATATCCGCTTGCATAACAATCCATTTTCCAGAGCGGAATGTAGGTGTGTCTAACCAAGTTTGAACAACTCTAAAATCTCCTCCGATATTGAGGGCTTCAGGAAGGGGAATAGCGGCTCCTAAAAACAGAGATTCATTTTCTTTTGCCCAGGTGTTTAGAACCTCTTGAGATAAAGCTCGGCCATAGGTTGTAATAAGTCCCCCACCGTTTGGACTCACATGACAAGTAATGCAGTTCGGAGATCCGTAACGAATCATTTCTGGAAAGCCTAGGGCTCGGATTCCCAAAGTAAGAAAAAGAATCAATAAAATATTATAGGATAGAAAATTCACTGTAAGATACCTTCAATTAATACTAGAATTTCAACCTCCTCCTTCATTGTGACGCTCATGTATTTAGGGAGGGTAATTGCAAAGTCGCTGATTTTAATCTTAAATTGATGTTCGAGAATAAGTTTCGAGTCCTTTTTTTCCGATTTAACGATGCCAGTCACCGGCTTTTCGATTCCGTGAAGTTTAAGAACTCCTTCAAAAGGAATTTTATCCCCTTTGAAATCTTGAGGGAGCACCAGCTTTTTATAAATAAAGGTGCTTTCAGCAAACTTTGGAACTTCGAGATACTTTTCTTTCATATGTCTATCTCTAAGGCCTATTCCGGTCGATAGGGCCTCTAGCTGAAATGAGGAGTGTCCTGAGACCTGGTTATTCTCAATTTTGATCTCTGTTTTTAAGGCCTTGGGATCTGTCTGTTTTCCTGAAATAGTGAAGGATCCTGGAGAAACAAGAGCCATAAATGACAGATGACTTTCGGTCACTTGAAAAACTGAGCCAAAAAGACTTGTGCTAATTAAAAATAGAATCGTTAAGCTTAGAAACTTCATTTGAATTCTCCTTAAATTTTTGGGGATGAAATAGACCTGCCAAGATTTCACAAGAGTCCGTGATTCTAGGCCCTGGCCGATTAAAAAATTGATTTCCATCACAGATAAAAACCTTTTCCTCTTTAAAAGCTCTAAAAGTGGATAGTTTTTTTAATTCAGTAGAACTCTTAATTTCATCTAAAGTTTTAGAAATAGGATAACCGCATGGAAAAATCACAACGATATCGGGATTACTATTCTCAATTTCACTCCATAAGACTTCACGAAATTTTTCGGGTTTTGAAATAATAAGCGGAACTCCGCCTGCGAGTTTCACAATTTCCGGAATCCATCCCCCTGCGACCATTAAGGGTTCAAGCCATTCCAAACATAAAACCTTGGGATGGGTGGAAAGTTCAGTCCCTACTTTAGAGTTAATACTGTTTAATTTGATCCAAAATTCAGTAATTAGATCTTGGGCAGCTTGTTCTCGGTTTGTAACCACGCCAATTTTTAAAAAATCCCGATGAATATCATCAAGGGTGTGAGGAGTGAGAGTACAAATTTGGGGTTTAACTTTTGTGAGATGGCTAAGAGACCTCTCTAAATCTTCTTTAGATACCGCACAGACATGACATTGATCTTGGGTCACAATGAGGTTGGGGGCTAAACTTTCCAAAAGATCTAGATCAACGTCATAAATGCTTAGCCCTTCTCTGATTAGGGCTTTTAAATCTTCGTGAATTTTCTTGCCTCGTTGATTAGGGTCCAATTTGGGTCTTGTGACTTTGGGGAGATGGCTCAAATTTAAAGGAAAATCACACTCGTGAGAAATACCCACAATGTTTTTTTCAAGCCCTAACCGACATAAAATTTCAGTGGCACTGGGAAGTAAGGATAAAATTCTAAGCTTTTCTGATCCCGCCATAATCATCTCTGGGGTATACAGGAGTTAGGTAGGGGTGGCAATTTTCAATGAACTGGAGTAAAAGACCGTTATGATTTCAGCTCAAAAAATTCAAAGCTTAGTCGAAGCAGCTCTTCCTGGATCTCAAGTTCAAGCAGAAGACACAACTGGGACCCATGATCATTTCCAGATGATTGTAGTTTCCCCTGCCTTTGAGGGTAAGGGTATGGTTGAGCGTCATCGTATGATTTATGCTATTTTGGGGGCTGCAGTGGGGGGAGCTATTCACGCTCTATCATTGAAAACTTTGACTCCCAGTGAAGCTGAGAAAAGATCTTAATTTAAGGAGAAAAAAATGAATCCAGAAGTTCAAAAAAAAATTACCGAAGATGTTAAGAGCCACAAGATTATTATGTACATAAAGGGCAATAAGGGAATGCCTATGTGCGGCTTCTCAAAGCGAGTCATGGATATTTTTGAAGATCTAGGTGCTAATTTTGAAACTCGTGATGTTCTATCTGATCCGGAAATTCGAGAAGGGGTTAAGGAGTTTACACAGTGGCCAACGATTCCTCAGATCTTTATCAATGGTGAGTTCATTGGGGGTTGCGATATTGTAACCGATCTCTATACCAGCGGTGAGCTCAAAAAAATGGTGGATGCGGTTAAGTAAGATTTTTCAGTCCAATCTTACAAAGCTTGAACCTTATCGGTTCCTTAGATACTCTTAAGGGATGAAAAAATTTCTATTTCTTTTTTTGGGCGTCTCTTCCATCTTTGCGACAAAACCAGAAGCCCCTAAGTTTTTAACTATTGAGTCGGCGAGAGCTATTTCGCTGAAAGCGGGTACGAGTGTGGTGACAACGGTCACAGTGAAAATTGATCCTGTATTTCATATTCAAGCCAACCCCGTCATTCAGCCCAACCTAATTCCGACAACGATCGATTTTCCTGAACAAGAAGGAATTGTTCTTGAGGGAGTTACCTACCCCGAAGGAAAAATTTTTCGTTTAGAGAACTCTGACAAAGATTTAATGGTTTATGGCGGGGAGGCAAATTTTAAAGTGAAGTTTTTTGCCAAAAGTGCGAAACCAGGAAAGGTTGAAATGGCTGGAACTTTTAAATTTCAGCCCTGCAATGACAAGATCTGCTTCTTTCCCACGCGCTATGCTCTCAAAATTCCCATTCAAGTTGTAAAGTAGGTTGTTAAATGGCTAAACCCGTAAGTAATTTCGAGCATCTTTTTCCAGAGGTTATTTTCGAAGCAACGGAAACTTTAGGGGGTAGGTGCACAGGCAGATATATTCCACTTAATGCCATGGAAAATCGTGTTTACGATATTTCAATGGAGGACGAAGATAATCGAATTATAAAATTCTATCGACCTGGCCGTTGGAGTCAGGAGACTATCAAAGCTGAACACCTGTTTCTTAAAAAAGCCTTTGCAGCTGAAATTCCAGTTGTCTGTCCCATTGAAAAAGATGGGAATACTCTATTTGAAAAAAACGGAATTTTATTTGCGATATTTCCAAAGCGCCCAGGAAGATTGGAGCCCGAATTAAATGATGAGCAACTAAAGCGTTTGGGCCGTTATCTAGCGAGACTTCACAATGTAGGTGCGGAATTAAAAACGCTTCCCCGAATTGAGCTTAATCCTAAGACCTATGGCAGAAACTGCGTGAAGGGGTTAATTGAGATGAAACAATTACCTCAGGGTAATTTAGGATCTATTTATCAGCAGTTAATTTCTGAGATTTGTGATCGGAGTGAACCTTTCTTTGAGGGGGTTGAAAAGGTTTTGATTCATGGGGATTGTCATGCGGGAAATATCTTGTGGAAAGGTAACGAACCTTACTTTATCGATTTCGATGACATGCTTTATGCTCCGCCTGTTCAAGATTTTTGGATGTTGATAGGCGGGGATGATGAGTATGCGATGAAAAATCGTGACAAGATCATAGATGCCTATCTGGAGATTCGAGAATTTGATGAGAAAACATTAAAATTGGTTGAACCCCTAAGAGCTCTAAGACTCATCTATTTTAGTTCTTGGATTGGGCAGAGGTGGGAAGATGGGGCCTTTAAGCAGGCCTTTCCGCATTTTGGAACTGAAAAGTATTGGCAACAGCAGCTGGAACACCTGTCTTTACAACTAGAGAGAATTAAGGCTTTGGAAGACTATTGAGTTCAGTGAAAATCTTTGGATTTTTCCACGGGGATAGGTTATTTCCTTCAAGAGATTAAGAGGTAAATCAATCGATGGAATCTAAGATAGTTAAACCGTTACGAGGCGCCGTTATTGGTTATGGTTTTATTTCTAGCCATGGGCATATACCTGCCTACCTGCAGAGAGCTCAAGAGCAGGGTGATGTTCAGATTGTGGCCATTGCAGATACCTGCGAGGCTCGTCGACAATTGGCCTGTGAAAAATTACCAGAGGTTCGAGTTTATACAGATTATGAGATCTTATTAGAGCAGGAGGCTGAAAATTTAGATTTTATTGATATCTCTACCCCTCCAGTTTTTCATGCCCCAATTGCTTTAGCAGGGTTTAAACATGGGCTTCATGTGTTGTGTGAAAAGCCTTTGACGGTGTCGATAGAAGAGGCCCAAGCCTTATTGAAAGCGGCCCAAGAGGCCAAGAGAGTTCTTTTCCCCTGTCATAACTACAAACATGCACCTGTGGTTAAAGCGATACGCGAAATTATTGAGAGTGGAAAAATCGGAAAAGTTCGTTCAGTAACTCTAAATACATTTAGAAACACTCATGCAAAAGGGATCCCTGATTGGAGAACTCATTGGAGAAGAGAGAAGCGGTTCAGTGGGGGCGGGATTGCTATGGATCATGGAAGCCACACTTTCTATCTCACTTTTGATTGGATGAAGGGCTATCCTACGAGTGTCACTGCTAAGATGGGTATTTTGGAACCAGAACGCTATGATACCGAGGACAATTTTTCAGCGGTCTTAACCTTTCCAACGGGCCTTGCCCATGTTCATCTATCTTGGACTGCGGGGGTTAGAAAAGTTATCTACACAGTTCAGGGAGAAAAAGGGGCTATTACCGTAGATGATGATGAAATTCAAATTGCCACTCAACAGAGAACTGAAGGGGCTGATGTGGCTCAAGGGGCTATCACTTGGCATGTGGAGAGACAAAATATTTCATCAGATTGGATGGATGCTAGCCATGTGACCTGGTTTAACTCCCTCTTTGATCAGTTCAAAACTGCAATTGAAAATGGAGATTTTGTCGGCAAAGAGGCCCAAGAGGCCTATCTTTGTGTGCAGTTGATAGAGACCGCTTACCGATCCGCTGCTGAGGGGAGTCGAGAACTTCCATTGGCAACAAATGTGCTAATATAACAAGACCCTGTAGGGTAGTTGTGGAATCCTTTTAAAGATTTTGTTAAAAGGAGACCCTGTTTTTAGCGGAGTGCCTATGTTAGCTTATGATTTTATAAATACTATCGCGCTGTTAGCTATTCTAGCCCTGGTGATGGTGGCCTATAGTGTAAAGCTCATTCTTAAAGGCAGAACTCAATATGATCGGATCAACCGTCAGGGGGGGAGCGTTCTAATGGGTCGTGGAATGATGGAGGTGGGTTATTGGGCGTTACAACCCATTGCAAAACTCCTCGTTTTCTTACATGTAACCCCCAATCAAATCTCTTGGGCCTCCTTAGTTTTTGGGGGGATTTCCGGAACAGCCCTAGCTTATGGATATTTTGGATTTGCGGCCCTTTTTGCCTGTTATTCCGCATTTATGGATTGCTTAGATGGCATGGTGGCTCGAATGACTGAAGTGGCCTCGGATGCGGGTGAGGTTTTAGATGCGGCAGTGGATCGTTATGTGGAGTTTTTCTTTCTAGCTGGACTGATTATTTACTATCGAGAAGAGCCCGTTTTTCAAACCCTCGCTCTTTTTGCTTTGGCGGGTTCTTTTATGGTTAGCTATTCAACGGCTAAAGCTGAAGCTCTTCATATTCCTCCCCCTCCTGGAATCATGAGACGACCTGAAAGAGCTTTTTATTTAACCTTAGGAGCGGCTTTATCAACCTTCCCGATTCCCTGGCTTGATAAGTATTTCAGTTTCTCTAAACCGGTGGGCTATCCTCTTCTTTTAGCGACTTTGCTCATCGCTGTTCTTTCTAATATTTCTGCTATCGAAAGACTCTGGACCATTGGACGGGCCATGAGAGAACGAGAGGCCGCAGTTCAACTCCAGGAGTTGGAAGAGGTTGCTCTTGAAGGGAGTGAAGTGGTTTTAGCCTCTTCAGAGAACGAAGATTTAGCCCTTTCCCGTAGAGATTAGCTAGCAATTCTCGGAGACCAGCCTTCCTATTTGATCCCTAGAAAAGTTGAGGTATAAGGGTCGCCTATGAACCCAAATCCTATTTCTCAACCTCAAAATCAAAAACCCAATATTAAAACCGCAATTCCAGGGCCTAAAAGTCAGGCCTTGAGATCCCGTGAGGACAAAGGCTTAGCGCCAGGTCTTCAGGGATTTGCTTTGATGGCAGGAATCGTTGCCGATTCGGCACAGGGAAATGCGGTGACCGATGTCGACGGAAATACTTTTCTAGATATCATTGGTGGAATTGGTGTGAATGGATTGGGCCATAGCCATCCTAAATTTGTGAATGGAATCAAAGAGCAGGTCGAAAAAATTTCAGTTGGGAGTTTTACTTCTGAAGCTCGTGTTGAACTTTTTGAGCGAATTTATGAAAAGGCTCCAGCTCCAGGAGTAAATCGTGCTCAACTTTATTCAGGGGGATCAGAAGCGGTTGAATCTGCTTTAAGACTCGCCAAGTGTTATACAGGAAAATATGAGTTTGTGAGTTTCTGGGGGGGATTTCATGGGAAAACCATGGGAACCCTTTCTCTGATGGGCTCCGATTTTAAAGACAAACTAGGCCCTATGGTTCCGGGAAGCCATCAAGTTCCTTATGCCAACTGCTATCGGTGCCCTTTTAAAATGGAATATCCCTCTTGCTCAATGGCCTGTGTTGAGTTTGTGAGAAAACAACTCAAAGTAACTACAGCAGGAGAGGTTGCCGCCATTATCGCAGAGCCGATGCAGGGAACGGCGGGAAATATTATTCCGCCCAAAGAGTTTATGCCTGCAGTAAAAGAGATCGCAAAAGAGCTTGGAGCTCTTTTAATTGTCGATGAGATGATTACTGGCTTTGGACGAACAGGAAATTATTGGGGGGCTCAACATTCGGGTGTTGTGCCCGATATCGTGACCTTAGGAAAGCAGTTCGGGGGGGGATATCCAATGTCGGCTCTGATCTCTCGAGATGAAATTGTGAATACAAAGCCTTGGTCCAATGCTTCGGGCTCTTCTTCGAGCTACGGGGGAAATCCACTCGGTGCAAAAGCTGCTGCAACGGCCTTAAGAATTATTGATGAAGAGGGATTGGTAGAAAACTCTCGAAAGGTAGGGGGCTACTTTTTAAAGCTCTTAAAACCCTTTGAAGAGAAATATTCTTTTGTAGGCGAAGTTCGTGGGGCTGGACTTTTTATGGGCATTGAAATGGTTAAGGATAAAAAGACCAAAGAACCTATCGCTAAGGCGGTCTGTAATCGAATTTTCCAAGAACATTTAAAGCGCGGACTTCTCACCATGTCCTACGCTCCAAGCTTCAGAATCCAGCCCCCAATGACAATCGACGAGCAAACGGTAGACAATGTGGTGGGAATTATGAAAGAGGTTTTTGATCTCGTCGAAAAAGAGAAGCTCTGGCTTCACAATGGGGGTTAGAGTTAAAAGCCGGGTTTTAGAGAAGAGGGTGATGGGTTGTCGTCATCGGGATCAACCCCAGGGACAATGATTCCTGCTTTTTTCAAATTGTGATTCCAAAGCATATCGGTGCAGAAAGCAATTACGATTGCGTAGATCGAACCCCAAATAATGTCTAAAATATAATGGTGGTTTAAGTAGACTGCTGAAAAACAAATTAAGAGATAGAATGCGACCGTAAACTTTTTCAAAGCTCCAAATCTAAAGGCATAATAAACAGCCATGAGTGGATAGGCGATATGAAGAGAGGGAATGGCTCCGTGAACATCAGCCGAGTTTCCATACCAATTCATAAAAATAGGAAGTCCCACCAAAGTATCAAAACGGGCACAACCTGCGACATTTGCAAGAACATCGATTCTAGCCGGTCCTAAACCGTATAGAGCCACATACCAAGGAGGAGACGCTGCATACCAGTAGTAAGTGGAATAACCGATCATGTTGAGCCAGAAAAATCCCCACATCATTTGGGGAGATCTTAAAAGAATACTACGAGGATGTCTTAAGTAGGTTCCGGTTCGACTAGCAAAAAAACGGAAATAGGCCGCACATCCTACATAAATGGGAATAAAAATAATGTAAGCCAAGCCGCAAATAAAATCTAAAAATGGGTGAGTGTGAGTTTGAAGCCATTCATTGGGGGTTAGTTTTCCTAGGGCGGTAATAATTCCGAAAAATCGTTTATCAAACTCGTAGGGCTCTCGAACGTGAATAGGACCTCTGATGTAATCTGAATAGTAACGTTGGCTGTCGTAAATAATACTAGTTAGAAACAGAGGAAGTGAGAACTGAAAGAGGGGGTAGAATCGAGGGCCAAGATAGTACAAGAGGGTCGGAATTAAGCTACTAATGATAAGATTATTTCTAAGTCCGTTGAGATTATTTAAAGTTTTCCAGTATATTAATAGGAGAATAAGAGGGGCTATTTTTTTGAATAGGGGCAGAGGACTCCACCAATTCCCCCATTCTTTTTTAAAACTTTTGGTAGAAATACCCATAAAATTTATTCAGGTTTTTTATTAGAGTCCAAACTAAAAGTTAAGGCCTATTCCCACTCTTATTTCTTTAGTTTGATTGTCTTTGGCGAAAAGATAGGAGTAATTGAAATAGAGTCGGTCGATGACTTCGCCAATTCGTATCATGAGTCCAGCTGATGCCACAGGAGATATTCCCCCCTGGCCATGCCAGTTTTGCATTCCCCCCCCAGCTTCGACAGTTATTAATGGAAGGATTGGAAGCATGAGGTAGGCTTCATAATTGGTGATCATGAATTTGCTGTCTGGATTTCGTTTGGCCGAAAAAATACTGAGATCTCCCCTTAAGGCTACGACCTTCAGGTCTAGAATGGGGCTCCAACCTATTTCAATGGAGTTGCTGTTAGTAAAAGCTTTTGGGGTGGTGTTTGAAAAACCTACTTTGAAGTTGGTTAATTTTAAGGGGCTAATCCCAGCGTGTAACGCACCGCAAAGCAACAGGCCGATACTAATGAGAGTTATAGAATTACAAGCTCTAGATTTCATAAAAGCTCCTTTTAGCTCTTTTAATTATAAGACAAGAATTAGATTGTCGGGGTCTAAAAACTAAACTATTTATTCTAATGTATATTATGGCTCGGCCCTGTGCGACGGACTTTTGCAAACCCCGTCAGGTCCGGAAGGAAGCAGCGGTAGCAGAAAGATTTGTGCGACGCAGGTCACCCGAGCCTTCTTTTCTTTCTATGGCCTATTTAGCAATAGCACGAAAGTGGCGTCCTCATTGTTTTGAAGATCTGGTGGGGCAAAGCCATGTAGTTCAAACGCTTACTAACGCTATCCGTTTGAATAGAGTTTCTCACGCCTATCTTTTTAGTGGCGCGCGAGGCATTGGAAAAACCTCAGTCGCTAGAATTTTTGCTAAAGCCCTTAGGTGCCCTAACGTCAAAGAGGCTATTGCTTGTAATGTTTGTAGTGAGTGTGTGGCGATTGCAGAAAGTCGTTCTGTTGATGTAGTTGAAATTGATGGCGCTTCGAATAACGGGGTTGAGGCGGTAAGAGGTATTAGGGATAACGTAGCTTATGGGGCAGCTACTGGAACTTATAAAATCTATATAATCGACGAAGTTCAC
>SXPJ01000101.1 GCA_005776395.1 Bdellovibrionales bacterium
GAGTTGTTTTTTTGAGTTAACCCCGATTCAAGAGAACTAAAGTCGGTTTGTAATTTTTTATAAAAGTCTTTCAGCTCGTGAGGAATTTTTTTGTCCGTTGTGCTCTGCCCAAAGGTAATTAAACAGATAGAAAAAGCCCCTGTAAGAAGCAGTTTGTGAAATTTCATGGTTTTCCCTCAAGATTAAAACAATCCAAGTTTCGGGCCATTTTTTTAGCTTTAAGGATTGTGGTTTTTTAGTTAAAGGGTAGACAGTCGCCGTATAAACTAGGCTTAATGGTTGAAATAAATCAGTTTAAGTTATGTCTAAAAAGTTGCGGGTTTTTAAGGGGTGTTTCTAAGCAAAAGTGGCTAGAATTTTGACACTCACAGGTTTTATCTAGGGCCCAATACTCCCAAGATCACCGACGCTATGACAATTTCTAAGAGTCCCAAACCCGATCTGCTAATTTTACGCATGGACATACCTCGAAAAGTAGTAATTAGTTATTAGGATTATTTTAATACGACGCAGCACACAGGTCATTTAAACTATTATGAAGAAATGCGCATAATTTCGAAAAATTATATTATTTCAGGGTGATATTGTTGGCACAGATGCGTTAATTTGTTGTGTTGGTTTTTCTGGAGGGATTTAGGCGGCCATGGGTTTTTGAGTATGTTTCGATGGGGATCTGTTCATAAGAATCTCGGACTCCAAAAGAGCTCCTGGCCTAATCTCAATACTCGGGCATATAAGATTTCCGGTAATCACGGCTGTCCCAAGGACTATAATCTTTAGTGTGGAAAAAATATTTCCCTCGACTCGACCGCTTATTAAAATAAGGCCCTGAGAGGTAATATCACCTCGAATCCATCCGGACTTTCCAAGGGTTAATGGCTCATGAGAGTGCTGGTAAACATTGCCTTCCACCAGCCCTAAGATCATGCATTGAGAACAAAAAGAGACTGAGCCCTGGGTGCGGCTGCCTTCAGCAATAACTGTGAATGTGGGAATTTCAGTTAGCATAACTTTCGTCCAGATCGATTGTTTTTCGTTCGTGATGGATTAAGGTCTTTTGTGAGTCGAACAGGTATACGTTAATAGCCAGTGGTCTTAACAGCCTAGTCACTTTAAAATTCAGTGAAGCATTAAGGGTTTTTGAAAATTTGAAGGGGCGCTTTTCAAAACTTGAGATATCTGAGGTGCTGAATTCTTCTCGGGAATAATACCCGGGATAGAAAATAAACTGTTTTCGTTGTTGAACACTGATTCCACGAACTCCAATACGCGGCACTTCTGTTTCTAGAACTATTAAGAGCTCACCCTGGGAAACTCCATTCCCCGAGGGTAGGAGTTCTAACTTTACTGCGCAATTGTCGGCCTGACACTCGGAGCTTAAGCTCCCTAGTCGGGCGGCTACAGGAGAGGCTGAGAGATTGATCCAAGATTCTTTTTCCGATGAATTATTTGAAAGTAAACTTGCTGTTTTTGAACGAGATAATGATTTCTTTAGCTCCTCATCCTCACTTAAATTAACGCTATAGCCAAGCTGACGATTAGGTGTGAAATTTTCCGGTTCAGATAAACTTTTTAATTGTAGGTTTAATTCTGTTTCTAAGACTTGAGCCTGAAGTTTACGGTTGATTTCTAACTCCCTAAAGAAAAATAAAGTTCCTAAAAACAATCCCAGAACAAATAGGGTTAAGCCGGCGATAACTTTTGTCATCTGGTTAAGGTCTAATTTGAAAGAGATAGGTTCCCCCTCTAAGGGTTGAATGAAGAGGTGAATCATGTTGCGCAATGAAGAATGCTCTTTACTCATAAACCAAGAATTTCCTGAAGTTTTAATGCTGAAGTTGAAGAACTAACTAGAAGAGTCACATCTGAAGGATTACTATAATTATACCTAGGTTTTCCAAGGAAACGAAGAGTGGCGATAGATAAAAATTAATTTTGGAAGTGGTTTTTAAAAAGTAATTAAGTAAGTAGTTGTTTTCTCGAGAGATGAAAAAGTGACGCAAGAGATAAAGAAAAATATCAGGCGTGCCAGTGGAATAATGGCGGTAAGTGTCATTCTGTCGCGGATCATCGGTTTTATACGGGAGTGGGTTTTTACCCAAACCCTTGGAGCCTCTGTCACTACAGATGTCTATCTCTCCTCTTTTGTTATTCCAGATTTTTTAAACTACCTCATGGCAGCTGGAGCTCTAAGTATTTCACTGATTCCCATATTGTCGGAATGTTTGAGTCATAAAGATAATAAATTAAGCGAACGAGTCTTTCGAACTATTTCAACTACTATGGGACTGTTTTTAATGGGTTTGATTTTGTTGGGGGAAATTTTTGCTGAAGAGTTGGGGGGATGGATTGCTCCTGGATATGGTTTAGAACAGAAAATCCTACTGGCGAAATTATTGCGGGTTATTCTTCCTGCACAATTTTTCTTTTATTGGGGCGGTCTAGCGATGAGTGTTCAACAAACTCATGGAAAGTTTATTTACTCCGCTTTGTCTCCTGTTTTTTATAATATTGGAATTATTCTCTCGGGATTATTATTGTATCAGCAGTTGGGGGTTATGGGATTTAGTGTGGGGGTTTTTGTGGGGAGTTTTTTTGGGCATGGAGTTTTGCAATGGTGGGGGCTTAAGAAGCTTGGCTATTCCTGTTTGCCGAGTTTGGATTTTTCCGAAGATATTCTGGTTAGATTCAAAAGGTATCTTTGGGTAACCTTTCCTATCATGTTGAGTTTTTCCCTGGTGGTAACTGATGAATGGATTTCAAAGTATTTTGGTAGTTTTTTACAGCCAAAAGCTGTGAGCTATTTGTCTTACGCTAGAACTGAAATGCGAATTCCAATCGCGGTTATTGGACAGGCTGCGGGTATGGCAAGTTTTCCGTATTTGAGTCGACTATGGTCCGATAAAAACTATTCTCAATATGTGGACACACTGCTGGGAGAACTTTCGAAACTTTGGGCGCTAGGTCCCATTGCTGCTGTGTTGGTAGTTTTTAATGCAGTTCCTTTAACTCATTTTATTTATGGAGGAGGAAAATTAACTCCTTATGATCTTCAGCAAACTGCTACCCTTCTAGAAATATTTGGAATTGGGATATTTTTCTGGGCTTCTCAAATTTTGTTGTCCCGTGGTTTCTATGCAGCCCAGAGAACCTGGTTGCCTTCTCTTTTGGGCACTGTTCTGAGTGGGGTGATGATTCCAGTTTATTACTATCTTTCACAAAAGTATTCCTACTTTGGATTGGCTACAGCAGGAACTATCGGGATATTCATCTACTGCTTGTTACTTTGGATGATGCTTAAAGCTCATATTGCACAAGTGGTTCCTAATTATGATTACTCAAATTTTTACGGTTTTTTTCTTAAGTGGTCTTTAGTGATCTTGGTGTTGGGTCTTTTAACCGTATTAATAACTAGATTGGGGCTTTATCAAGGAACAAGACTTTCGGCTTTAGTAGAGCTTTGCATAGTCGGAGGAGTCGTTGGAGGTGGAACGATTTTTCTGCTGAAAAGGTACTTTCCAAAGATTTTGGCTTAGTAAGTTATTAAGGTCGATAACGACCGTATACCTTTTCAAGTGTTTGAGTGATTTCACCTAGAGTGCTATGAGCATGAACTGCCTTTAGAATAATTGGAACCAGATTAGCTCCATCTATAGCCGCTTTATGCAGTTCCGCTTGAACCTGTTGATGTTTAGCTTGATCTCTTTTTTGACGAAAACTCCTTAATCTTTCCACTTGGTCTTTTTCGATTTTAGGATCAATCGATAAAATCGGGGTGGAGTGTTTCTCTTTTTGTTGAAATGAATTTAGCCCTACAATAATTCTTTTCTTATTCTCAATCTCCATTTGGTATTCGTAAGCGGCTTCCTGTATGAGCCCCTGCTGCCAACCCTCTTCGATACATTTGACGACCCCACCCTTAGTTTCAATCTTTTCAATTATCTTATGAGCTTCGAGCTCAATGGAATCGGTGAGACTTTCAATGGCATAGCTGCCGCCAAGAGGATCTACAATAGAAGGCATACCCGATTCGTAGGCGATGACCTGTTGAGATCTTAAAGCTAATAAAGCTGCTTCTGTCGTCGGAAGACCTAAAGCTTCATCTCTGGAATTGGTATGAATGGATTGGGCGCCGCCTAAGGCTGCCGCTAAACATTGCATCGTAACTCGAACTACATTGGTGTCTACTTGCACAGGTATTAGAGTGCTCCCAGCCGTTTGAGCGTGAAATCGAAGTAATAAAGATTTTTTATCCTGAGGTTTATATCGTTCTTGAATTAGTTTAGCCCACAACCTGCGAGCGGCTCTGAATTTGGCAATCTCTTCAAAGAAATTGTTATGAACATTAAAGAAGAAGGAGAGTCTCGGAGCAAAATCATCGATTTTAAGCCCTCTTTCTAGAGCAGCTTGAACATAGGTAAGTCCATCAGCTAAGGTGAAAGCGACTTCCTGAATTGCTGTGCTTCCGGCCTCTCTGATGTGATATCCACTGATTGAAATGGTATTCCACTCAGGGACTTCATTTTTACAGTATTCAAAAAGATCGGTCACAATTTTTAAACTCGGGCCGGGAGGAAAAATATAAGTTCCCCTTGCGATGTATTCCTTGAGAACATCATTTTGAATGGTCCCGCGTAGTTTACTTCGAGGAACTCCACTCTTATCTGCGACGGCAATATAAAGGCAAAACAAGATAGCTGCAGTCGCATTAATCGTCATCGAAGTGGAAATTTGGTCTAGGGGAATTTGATTGAGAACAATCTCCATGTCCTCCAGAGAACTAATTGCAACCCCGACACGGCCTACCTCTCCTTGAGCTAAGGCATGATCAGAGTCATAGCCCATCTGTGTAGGCAAATCGAAAGCAATACTTAAACCTGTAATGCCCTGAGATAAGAGGTATCGATATCTTTCGTTGGAACTTTTAGCATCGCCAAATCCCGCATATTGGCGCATGGTCCACACTTTTTGAGTGTACATCGTGGAGTGAATGCCTCGAGTAAAAGGAAAACTACCCGGGGCTTCTAATGTTTTATTAGCTCTATCTTGAGCTTCATAGAATGATTTCTTTTCCATGAGGGCATCTTAGGTAAAAAGGCTCAGGATGACAAAAGCTTTTCTTGTGGGAATTTTAACACACCTACTAGTCCAGGTATTTAGTCAGGAGGAATGAAACTAAGAAGAGCAGTTGAAGCACTAGCCTCCCCTTGCTAGATTACCTCTTTGCCATTTCATGGCTCAATTTGGGATAGGAGTGAGGCAATGACAAAGCTTGAAACGATCTTTTCGGGTGAACATGAAGAAGTGGTTTTTTGTAATGATAAGGCCAGTGGACTAAAGTGCCTGATTGCTATTCATAATACTCAGTTAGGGCCAGCTTTGGGCGGCTGTCGTATGTGGAATTACGAGAGTGTGGATCAAGCTTTGGAAGATGTTTTGAGACTTTCTAAAGGAATGACTTACAAAGCAGCTGTGGCAGGATTGAATTTAGGCGGTGGAAAGGCTGTCATTATCGCAGATCCTAAGAAAGACAAGTCCGAAGCTTTATTCCGCTCTTATGGAACTTTTGTTGAATCCCTTAATGGTCGATACATTACAGCTGAAGATGTCGGAACCGATGTTAATGATATGGAATATATTTTTATGGAAACCTCTAATGTCGTGGGGGTTGCGGAAACTCACGGAGGATCAGGGGACCCCTCTCCTTGGACTGCGAAAGGGGTGCTAGAAGGGCTCAGGGCCTGTGTCGAGCAGAGACTACAAAAGAGCAGTCTCGCAGGGTTAAGAGTGGCTGTTCAGGGGGCAGGCCATGTGGGCCAGCATTTGGTAGACCTCTTTTTGAAAGAGGGAATGCAGGTTTTTATTTGTGATATTGATAGTTCCAAAACTAAGGAGTTGTCTGACAGGCCGAATATCACTGTGGTAAGTACCGATGATATTTATGAAGTCGATGCCGATATTTTCTGTCCTTCAGCACTGGGTGCGATTATCAATGAAAAAACAATTCCCAAACTGAAATGTAAGATTGTTGCAGGCAGTGCTAACAATCAACTTGCGACCCCTGAGTGTGGAGATGAGCTCTTTAGACGAAAAATCACCTATGCTCCAGATTATGCTATTAACGCAGGGGGGCTCATGAATGTTTCCATTGAATTTGAAGGCTATGATGAGAAACGTGCCAATCGAATGATGCGAAATATTTACTATGTCATGAAGACCATTCTTCAACATTCTCACATGGAAAGTCTGCCCGAATATAAGTGTGCAGATAGAGTGGCACAAAAAAGAATTGCAGAGATTAGCCGTTTAAGAGGGCGTTTTATGGGAAATAGTAAGCCCTCCTTTCCTGGTCGCATTGTTCGTCGATAGAAAATTAAGGAGATGTCATGTCAGATAAAGAAAAACACTTTGAGACAATAGTGGTTCACGCCGGTGTTAAACCGGATCCTAGTACTGGGGCGATTATGACCCCCATCTTTGCTACAAGCACCTATGTGCAGGTTTCCCCTGGAAAACATCTTGGATATGATTATTCTCGAACGCATAATCCCACTCGAACTGCTCTAGAGACATCATTAGCAGCGCTCGAAGGTGGCAAATATGCACTAGCTCTATCCAGCGGTTGTACCGGAACTGATATATTGATGCATCTATTAGAGGTCGGAGATCATGTGGTTTCCGTAGATGATGTATATGGGGGAACTAGTCGGCTTTTTCGCACTATTTGGGCTAGACATGGAGTGGAAACAACTTTTGCCGATTTAACCCATAAATCTTTGTCCGATTTTGCGACAACGAAAACTAAAATGGTTTGGATTGAAACTCCTACCAACCCCCTTCTAAAAATTATCGACATTGAGAAGGTGGTGGCTGAAGCGAAAAAGCTACCTCAGAAACCTATTGTCGTAGTCGATAACACCTTTGCAAGCCCCTATTTTCAAAGTCCGTTGGAGCTTGGAGCTGATGTGGTTCTTCATTCTACGACCAAATACATTAATGGACATAGTGACGTAGTGGGCGGAGCCCTTATGACTCATGATAAGGGTTTATTGGATAGGCTTCATCATGTTCAAAATTCGATAGGTGGAATTCCGGGTCCGTTTGATGCTTTTTTAGTTTTAAGGGGCATTAAAACCTTAGCTTTAAGAATGCAACGGCACGGGGAAAATGCTTTTGAGTTAGCTCAATGGTTGGAAAAGCATCCTGCAGTAGAGAAAGTATTGTATCCGGGTTTAGAATCTCATCCTCAACATACCACTGCTAAAAAACAGATGAAGGGTTTTGGCGGTATGATTACCTTTTTCATCAAAGGTAATCTCGATAATGCTCGAAAGTTTTTAGAGTCGGTTAAGGTCTTTGCTTTGGCTGAAAGCTTGGGAGGAGTAGAATCCCTAGTAGATCATCCAGCTATTATGACCCATGCGTCGATTCCCGTTGAAACAAGAAAAGCACTGGGAATTAGCGATAATTTGATACGTCTTTCTGTAGGTATTGAAGCTATAGTTGATCTTAAAGAGGATCTTGATAACGCACTTAAACGTTCTCAATAGACCTTTCAGAAATTCTAAGCTTGGGCGATAATAATTTATGACTAAAATTGTTCCCAAGAAAAACCTGATCTCTACCTTAAAAGAGGCCAGTGATGTTTTTAAAGCCTGCGCAAAGAAGAGCAAAATCCTAGCAGCTTTAGCTTGGAATCCGGAAATGGTGTATGAGTTTTTTCAAAAAAAGGAATCGGTTCTTCCTAGCCCCACCTATTCCATAGATAAAAAAGAGATCTCCTCACTTCTTGAACTATTGAAAGCCTTGGAGCCCAAAATTCAGGGAGAGCACCCTATGTTGGCTTGGCTTCGAAGAACTTTAGAGTCCTATCAGCAGGGGCTTTCGCTTCTTATTGAGATTGAGACGGATCGTTTTTTTGAGATCTCCACACAAATGTATGGAAACTCAAAGACAAAGCTTTTTAAAGGAGAGACTACTAACCTCGATTTATCGAGAGCCATTTCTCATAGAATCTCGGTCTGCTCACTCAATGACATTGGTGAATCCTTTATACAAAAGAGTGCTATAGAGTTTGCCGTATCTCTTGAGGAAAGAATTAAGAAAAGAATCCCCACAATTCCACTTAAAGTAGAAGTGACCGATATTATTGCATCCAAAGTTGTTGCGGGAATGAATCGTGTAAAACTCAGAAAAGATGCCAGATTTTCTGAATTGGAGTTAGACGCTTTGTGGAATCATGAGGTGGAATCCCATTGCTTAACGGCCCACAATGGAAATCGCCATCCCCATTGTGATTTTTTGTCAGCCGGGGGGCCGAGAACTACCATGACCCAAGAGGGATTGGCCGTTTTTTATGAGGTCTATGCCCATACCATGTCTCAGCTAAGATTCTTATCCCTTTGCAATCGAGTTGAGGCCGTAAGTTTGGTAGAAAACGGTGCCTCTTTCATCGATCTCTATCGTTGGTATAAAGATAGAACTGATAGCCCTTTAGAGGCCTTTTTTAATACGCAGAGAATTTTTAGGGGGGCTAAACTTTCAGGGGGAGGGCCGTTTACCAAAGACGTGGTCTATTTACCAGGCCTTTTAAGTGTTTATAACTTTCTCAAATTTGCGGTTAAGAATCAAAATCGTCTTCTAGTGGAAACTTTAGTATGTGGCCGAATGTCACTGGAGGATGTTAGTACTCTCGCATGGCTTAGGACTCATGGGATTATTGAGCCTCCCCATTTTATTCCTGACTGGTTGAAAAATTGGGAAGGGTTACTTAGTTTTTTTAGTTTAACTGCTGTCTTTGATGGTTTAGATCTCTCCAATGTTCAGGATTATCTGGATGAGCAGATGCTGCATGATTGGGATGTATCGACTTAATGAAAACTCGACGTTATCAAGTTAAAAAAGAGGTTGAGACGATCTTAAAACAGGGCCATCCCTGGATCTTTAAAAGTCATTTAAGTAGCGCTACTAATGTTTTTAAAACAGGAGATCTGTTGTCGCTCGTTAATGCTGCTAATGAGATTGTTGCTTATGGTTTTTTTGAAAAGGATTCTCTAATTGCGATTAGAGTGATTAAGTTTGGAAAAACACCGCCTGACATCAAATGGTTTAAAGCTAAGTTAACCCAATGTTTGTCTAAACGAGAAAATATTAAAAATTTTACGGAAGGGTATCGAGCTATTCACGGAGAAAATGATGGTTTCCCTGGAGTTGTATTTGATGTCTATAACAAAACAGGAGTTCTACAGACTTATGTTCCTTCAGTGGATCCCCTGGGTAGATATTTAGCTTCTGTCTTGAGAAAAGAACTTCATCTGGAAACCGTACTTTGGAAATCTCCATCCCGTCGAAAAAAAGAGGGTGTGACCCGAATTTTATATGGGAAAGAAACCAAATTACAAAAAATACGAGAAGGAAAATTAAAGATTTCTGTAGATGTTGGGGAGGGGCAAAAAAGTGGAACTTTCCTAGATTTGAGAGGATTAAGAAAGTTTATCTCTTTACAAAACCTGAAAGGAAAACGGGTTCTCAATCTTTTTTCATACACCGGAACTTTAGGGTTAGCAGCCGAAGTGGCTGGGGCGAGCGAGATTTGGAATGTGGATATTTCAAAAGGGGCGTTAAAGTCCTCAGAAGATTATCATAGCCTCGACAAGAAAAAATATCGTTATATTGCAGCTGATGTTTTTAAATGGATAGAAAGTTTACCCCCCTTTGAAAAGTATGATGTGATTATCGTAGATCCCCCTTCTATGGCGAGCGAAGTAAAACAGGTTCCCGTGGCTCTAAAAGCCTATTCGCGAATATATAAGCGAGTTTTACCCCATCTAAAGCCCAATGGGATGATGATTGTCTGTTGCTGTACTTCTAGAATCGGTCGAAAGCAATTTACTGAAGTGGCTAAAAAATCTTTAAGCTATTCTCTTTCCAAGATAAAGTCTTTAGCTCCTGAAGATGACCATCCTGTCGGGTTTCCTCAAGGAGACTATTTAAAAATACTGGTTTTTAATAAGTAGCATCAGCTCAACTGACCACTACTGTAATCTTTTAGTTCGGATTAAATCCAATATTTAGCTGTAGAAGATAGTGGCGTTGTTCCTTTTCCCATCGCTTGTTTCCCAATTCGACGCCATAACTTGAAAAGTGAAGTCGGGTATGAGGAGGAAATTCCAGACTGAATCCATAAGCCAAATAACCTTGATTGGCTCCAACTCTAAGACCGAAAACAGAGTGACGTAGTTCTGTCCCCATGTGTAAGAGTTTAATAAAATCTGTGGGTTCAAAAGCTCTTTTAACATCAGTGGTAAAATTCCAAGTCCATTTTTTATTTAAGGGGTAGGTGATAGCGGCTCCGAAGTTAATGCTTTGTTTGAGTGGCAGCGGGGCAAGGAGAGATCCGACCGCTCTGAAAGTTGTATTACCGATATCCTCTACTGTGGCTGCTAAAAAGAGAGAGGAGTTTGATTTGTCATTCGATTTTAAGGGAACTTTGAGTTTAATTCCTGTGTTAAGTCCAAAGGCGTAACCGTGACCTGCTCTATTAGAGAGCTCTTGATAAATATTATCCAGGAGATTAATTCCATTGGCTCCATATTGATCGAACACCTCTTGGGCAGTTAAAGAAAGATCGACTCCTGCTCGATAAAAGGCCCTTACAGAGCTTCCTATCGATAAGTAGTCACTGATCTTAAAAGCTCCTCCCGCTATGACTCCTTGATCATGGTAGGAGTGCACTTCTATTCCCTGATTAATGATGTCTGAAATATCAAAGTAGCCCTTAGTCTGGCTGAAGAGGCTAATTCCAAAATAGGGCATGATAAAGGAGGGGATAAAGTTAAATCTAAGAAACTCCCTATCTTGACGAACGAGATTGTTAGATTCCCCTTTGAAAATTGCGTTTCTTACTCTGTCTAAAGTATCTTTCGAATCAACCCCCAGAATGAAATTAAAAACGTTAACATGAACCCCTTCAATTTGAGTGAGTCCCGCAGGATTGTACCAAAGAGTATTGGCATCATCGGTGAGAGCTATGAAAGCGTTTCCCATTCCTGTGGGGCGAACTCCATCAAAAGTGTTTTGAAAAGGCACGGCCATTAATGGAGTCACTAGAAGAAGTAAGCAAATTGTGAGTAATTTTTTCATCGTTAAAAACTAATCGTGTATCTAAAAGTAAATCGTCTGTTTTCTTTATTGGAGTTTCCCTCTCCTACATCTACGGCGTAAGTTGTAAGCTCAAAGTTTCCACCCTTAACTCGATATCCAACTCCACCGGTGAGATAGAGTTGATAAAGTCCGGCCCAAATATAAAGTTCCTTAATGTGCTCTAACTGAACTCCTAAGTGTAGATGTTTACGAAATTGAAGTTGTCCAAGCTCTAAATGCTTATATTCAATTGCAATCGTTGATTTCACCTTGGGAGAGAAAATAGGGTGTATTGAGATAGCCGCATTCACACTCTGTGAAATCGGATCAGGAATGCCAGAAGCTTGTGAGTTTAAAATATTTGATTTATGGAAGTAGGTGCCAAATATATCTTTCCAAACAAGTCCAAAAGTAGGTAAAAATTTTTCAGGTAAGGTTATGAGCATTCCAAGATCGAAACCGATTCCCCAACCCTCCTTAAAAAGACTAGGAAAGGATGAGTCGTTTAGAGCCGCAAGTGAATCGTGAGAGAACTGGCCTTTCATCTGATCTCTAATTAGAGCTTTGCCAGTCACTCCGAGTTTTAAAATGTTTCCAGCAAAAGAACGCCCGAAAGCAAAGGCCAATCCTGTATCCTTTTGCAAATTAGTATCGAGTAAGCTTCCATCTGATTGAGCCGCAAATCGGTAGGATCCTATGAGAGACAGGCTAAAGCCTCTCAGAGTGAGTGAGGGGAGAGAGGCCGCATTTAAAAAGTAGTAGCTACCTGGGTTTTGTTTAATTTCTCCCCACATACGGTAGGGGCCGAGGCTTTGATTTGTCCAAATTCGGCTAACGGTATCTAGCCCCAATCCTCCTTGGAAATCCACAAGATTGACCTCCCATTTTCGCTTTAATTGATTGGCCACCCCTGCTGGATTGTAGTAAATAGATTGATAGCCCGATGCGTCAGCAGTTAGAGCGTTTCCCATACCGAGCCCCTGCGGAGACTGGTAGAGATCGGTGAGTTCACTTAATGAAAATGCACTTTGAACGAAAGGGGAAAAGAGTAAAACTAAGACATAAACCTTTAGAAATAAAAAGAAATAATGTCTTGCTCCAAGAGTCATAAAGTAGAGTTTCTGTAACGAAGTTCTCTAACTTTAGATCGGTGGATTGTGAAGAAAACTTAACAATTTAAAAGAGATGAGAGCGATTATAATAAATTATGAAACGTAGGTACTCGAAAGAGTTTCGTTCTAGTCTTAGACTAAGCGAACTACCCCGTCCGAAGTGGTGGGGGCAATGGATACGATTTTTTAAAAGTTTCGAGGTTCTTTTTTTTAAAGTCTTAGAGATGCTCGATCTTTATCGGGCTCAAAAATCGATCATTGGCGTTCCTACTTTAGCAACTCCTGGATTTACTTCGCTTCAAGCCGTAGTTTTCAATGGAACACAGGAGGAGGTTTTAGGTTTTAAACCTCGAAGACTTCTTCATCGAATCTTACGAGGGATTCCAGACTTAGAGTTTTTTGAGAGAGTTAAATTTCAGGTTTCATTTAGTGAAAATAATTTAAGAACCATTGAGGCAAGTTCAGAAACACGTGGTTTTCTCCACTTGCAAATGCCTTGGCAGTTGCCCGAAAACAGTCCTAGAGTTTCATGGATAAGACTTCAGCCCATGGGCGTTGAGACCGTTTTTGGAAAAATATCCTTAGGGGATTACGAACTCTTAAGTGCCCCTGTTTTTTTTCTTAACGACAAAATTGAGTCGGTTATTATCTCTGATATTGATGATACGATTAAAGATAGTAGCGTAGCTAAAAACACGACATTCTCTTCTATTGTAAATGGGATTTTCAAGGGTCACTATTATCAATATGAGGCCATTGATGGAATGGCTGAGTTTTATCAGTCTCTGGCTAGACAAAATTCTATGATTATCTATGTGACTAGCACTCCCTATGAATTGGCCCCTTTTCTTTTGAAATTCTTACGTGACCGAAACTTCCCTGAGGGACCTGTTTTTATGCGTTGGCTCGGCTATGGACGCTTTGGACATAAGTGGAGAACCCTTAATCGCATCTTAAGCCAAGTTCACGATCAGAAATGTGTTTTGATTGGAGATAGTGGAGAACAGGATCTTCAAATATATCGACGTATTTGCGAGACTGGAAGCTATGGGGAAAAGGTCAGGAAAATACTTATTCGACATGTTCCTGGAACCCCATTTCAAAAAACTGTTCACGCCAGAGAGAGTTTTTATTCGGAGATTTTTGAATTGAAAAACCAAATAGAAACTGTGCTAAAATAAAAGCCAATAAGGAGTTTTGATTATGCGTTTATTTTTGGCTTTTTTTATTTCAATTTCTGCTTTTGGCCTTAAGACTCATTATGTCTCTTTTGAACACCCCGATTCTTGGCGATGTGAAATTAATCAGCAGGTTTATATTTGTCAGGGAACTCAGGAGCCCGATCGTAAGGAGTCCATTATTCTCTCAGTGGCGACCATTGCTGGCGAGTGGGATAGTCTTGATGCTTATGAGAAGTATTTAAAAACTCCTAGAACTATTCTAGATGATAAGGGTGCTGAAATCGAATCTAAAATTAGTTACACCCGAAAAAGAAATATCAATGGTGTTACTTGGATAGATTCTCTCCAGTACAATTCTGAACTTCCAGGATTTTGGGCCAGGTATACAGCTACCGTCCAAAACAAACTTGCTATCTTAGTAACCTATATTGTTTCTGATGAGTACTATTCAAAGATGGCTCCAAAATTTGAGAAAATGATTTCGTCTTTGAAGCCTAGTAGTGAGTTTGAATCAAGTATCAGTTCTCTCCAAGGAAAATCAGCTATTCCAGGCAATACCATTATGGGCCCGAAGGCTCAGAAAGATCTATTAACCTCAAGACTGAATACTAAGAAGATAGCCCCTGAAGCCACTTCAGCTAAAACAGCCTCTCAGTCGGATGATATGACTCTGCTAATTATGGGAGGAGGCATACTGATAGGGGCTTTATTAGTCGTAAGAATTTTGAAGAAGAAAAAGGGATCTCAGACCAAGATAAAAAAAAGTAAAAGTTAAGTGGATTCACTGCTGTTCCCTTTCCAAAATCAGTTGTTAAATTAATTAAAAACAGTTAAATCTATGACTCTATTATGGAAATTCTTAAAAAGAATAAGGGTTTCCAAACTGAAGAATAGGTCGGAGTTATAAAGTTATGAATAAACTGGTCAAAGATGCTGATGAAGCGGTCAAAGATATCTTCGATGGAGCAACTCTAGCGCTTGGAGGGTTTGGTCTCTGCGGAATTCCTGAAAACTGCATCGCTGCTTTAGTTAAAAAGGGGATTAAAAATCTAACCTGCATTTCAAATAATGCTGGAGTAGATGATTTTGGTATCGGTCTTTTGCTTCAAAATCGCCAAGTAAAAAAAATGATCTCAAGTTATGTGGGTGAAAACAAACTTTTTGAACAGCTTGTTCTCTCTGGAGAGTTAGAGCTTGAGTTAACTCCTCAAGGAACCTTAGCAGAAAAACTCCGAGCCGGAGGAGCTGGCATTCCTGCTTTTTTTACAGCGACAGGTTATGGGACTCAAATTGCTGAAGGCAAAGAGGTCAGAGAATTTAACTCAAGGAAATACATTTTAGAGCATTCCCTATTTGCCGACTTTGCGATCGTTAAGGCTTGGAAAGGCGATACAATGGGAAATTTAGTTTTTCGTGGAACCGCTAGAAACTTTAATCCCAATATCGCAACGGCTAGTTACAAAACAATCGCTGAAGTTGAACAACTAGTACCTGCAGGTGAAATTCACCCTGATGAAGTCCATGTTCCTGGAATTTATATTAAGAGAATTTTTCAGGGTGAAAATTACGAAAAGCGAATTGAGAAGCGAACGACTAGTAAAGGATAGATTTTATGGCACTCACACGCGAACAAATTGCTCAAAGAATTGCTCAGGAACTTGAAGATGGCTTTTATGTAAATCTTGGCATCGGGATTCCTACGCTTGTGGCGAACTATGTTCCTAAAGGGATCACAGTGGTTTTGCAAAGCGAGAATGGACTTCTCGGAGTCGGCCCTTATCCCAAAGAGAGCCAAGTAGATCCCGATTACATCAATGCGGGTAAAGAAACGGTTACCCCTCTTCCCGGTTCTGCTATTTTTTCAAGTGCAGAATCGTTTGCCATGATTCGAGGTGGCCATGTTGATCTCACTGTGATGGGGGCGATGGAGGTCGATGAAACTGGTAGTATCGCCAACTGGATTATTCCAGGGAAAATGGTGAAGGGAATGGGAGGGGCTATGGACTTAGTTGCTTGCGGGAGTCGTTTAATTGTAGCCATGCAACATGTCTCTAAAAATGGAGAGAGTAAGATTTTACCCAAATGCCAACTTCCCCTAACTGGAGTTGGGGTCGTGAGCAAAATAGTAACTGAACTTGCAGTCATTGACGTTACAAAAGAGGGTCTAATCTTACGAGAAAGAGCCCCTGGCGTTTCTATCGATGAGATCAAAAAGGCGACAGCCGCTAAGTTAATAGTGCCTGTTGAAGTTCCTGAAATTAAATTTTAGAAAAAGTAATTATTAAGATCGAGGAGTGTTCTCAGAGATTAAGTTTTGCAGATTGGGAACTATCTCTTTATTGTAAATTTCATTAGCTAATATTTCATTCCCTTTAGCATTGTAGTGCTGACCATCTATATAGATCGTTTCTTTAATTTCTTTAAATACATCTTTCAATGAAATTACCCTGAAATTTTTTGCACTTAAAGCCCTGCCTTCACCTTCCAGATAAGTTTTGCGAAAAACCTCCGCAAATTCCGGAAGCCTCATATTGGTTTCATTATTTTGAATCTCTTTTTCGGTCAAATTTTTGCCTGTTACAATGACCGGCTGAAAGAAGGTCGTGAATCTTGTGTTCTTAGCAGAAGCTAAGGCCTGAATCTTTTCTTTAAGACTGATGTATTGATCCCAAAGTTCGGGATGATAGACCCCCTTTGCAATTCCTTTTCTAGCTTGAAGTTTTGCTATGAAGTAGGTGTAGGTTTGGCTTATTGAAAGAATTTCCGAAATAAAAGAATGTTGTTCACGATTTGAATGAAGCCGCTGGAAGGCAACTTTAGTTGGAGGGTCCAAAAATCCTCGACTCACAGGTTCCCAATTAGGAACAATGCCTTGAGCTGTATCATTAAGTGCATCAACCGAAATAATCCAATCAGGATTCATCTCGGTTATTTTGAAAAATACTAAAGCCGCTTCATGCCACGAGGCATACCAAGGAATTCCTGCATTAATCACGCGAACCGTTTTTTTAGAATTAACTTTAATCTTGTTCTGTAATAGAGCTGGAATTGTTTCTTGCTCGTTAACCCCCCACCCAAAAACGGTAGAGCCTCCAATAATCACAATTCGAATTTCGTTAGCTGGTTTTTGAAAAGTCAGCTCCGAATCTCTTAAACCCAGAAGATTGGTTTTAACATTCCATCCGCCCATGTCTTCGGACAAACCTTTTTTGAGTCCGAATCCCAACATAGGTTCTTGATGGCTTAAAATTTTTTCTCCAAAAACTCCACTAGGCCTTTTTAGCTCCATATATCGTATGACTAAGCGACCCGCCCCTTCCACAAGGGCTAAACAAAGAACGGTAATCGCTAGAATTAAAATGCCAGTTTTGATTCGGTTTGAAAAAATAGAGGGCCTCCTTATGAGCCTGCTTTTTAATTATAATGGTTTTTTAGAGTTGCCGCACTCGGGTTCTTCAGTTCTTTGCGGTGAATGGGGTTCTTCATCTGACTCCTTCCGGGTATACCACATTCCCGTCTTTTCTATGTGTCCACTTTTTTGAGGAGGATCAGGTTTAAGCATTTTCCATATTTGAAACGCCTCTTTCTGACTGTTGCAGAAACAGACTCTCTAAATTAAAAAATGCTACATTTTTTCAATTCCACGATTAAAAAGATCTGGAATTTCGTTGGCACATCAGATGCACGTATTCAATCTTATTCTTTGGAAGCAGCGAATTAAATTTTTAATAACATGGGAAACACCTATAAAAAAAGATGTACTAAGAAGTGGGGCGGATGAGATCACCTTTGAGGAGAGTATAATATGTTTAACGGCATGATTGGATTTTTTTTTTAGTCAGTAGTGTTTTTTTGGGCAGTCAGTTTGCTGTAGCTGATACAGCAGAGAGCTTGAAAGTTGGCGGATTTGTAGATGCTCAATTTCATACGACGAACGATTATTCATTGACCGAGGGGGTTACTATACACGACGGTGCTGTGTATGTGACGATGAAATCCGGGAAGACAGAAGCAAAGCTCGACATTCCGTTTAAAGCGAACTTTGATATTGCAAGTAACTCCACAGAGGGCGCTAACTTTGCTTTGGGGCGAACCAAGATGCAAGCGTATATCACTCACGCCTATGACTTTGATTTTTCTTGGAAACTCGGTCAGTTCGATACCATTTATGGATTTGAGCTAAACGACAGCCCAGATCTTGTACTTTCGAGGCAAGGGTTTATCTATAATAACATGATTCCGTTCATGCACTCGGGGCTTCTACTCTCCTACAAATTCGCGAATTATTTCACCTTCAATGCGCTTGCTTCGAATTGTACTTCTTGGTACCTGGTTTACACTTTATACCGGGCACATGGTTTACACTATTCTGCACTGTTCACACCTGTATAGTTAGGTTTAAGCCCGAAAGGATCGTCCTTTGGGGCAAACTTTTGACTGAACTCGTCGAAATA
>SXPJ01000102.1 GCA_005776395.1 Bdellovibrionales bacterium
CTGAAATCTTTTGTCGAATGGTATCATGGAATGTTGAATAATCAGAGCGGAAAACTGACCAGTTTTGTGAAGGACTTGGCTAAGAATATCGAGAGGGATGCTGCAATTGTATCGTATCGTAAACATTTATTATCCTGCGCTTTAGACAATGAGATTGACAGCATAAAGGACAAAATTACAGCTACAATAAAACAGTGATAAAATTAAAATTTAAATTCAATAAAAATTCAAGAAAAATTTCAAGAAAAAAATCGTGTGTCTTGTTCCATGTATAGTGGGACTGCGGCTTTGAGAGCGTTTTTGAAAGATAACGGTTTCATATTGGTCCAGTCAAAATTCATTAGTTCGGCTATGTTCTTTGCTCTATTGACAAAGCTATTCTTGCCCACTCTTATTCTGCTATAGTCAAAAAATTTCAATGTGTTCCCAAATCTCTCGGAAACATAACTCTGGGACAACAAACGTTCGCTCAGCGGTTCTAACTGGAGTTCTGTGCATAGTCCGTACAAGGTACCACATTCAGCCATAATACATACCGATGAAAATGAGCGCAACCCCGACCCAACGTACAGTTCCCTATTGCTTAACTTTTTCTTATTAACTTTTAACACCATCCGGGCTACCCGGTTCAAATTGACATTGAGTTTTTGTCTATCTCTCGCCGAGATAAGTCTACTCCAAACGACAGAGCCATAAGTGATGCGACTTACGTAGTGCGCCTGAACAGCCATTTTGAATTGAGGTCTCGTTAAAAAGCGGTTAATATATCTAAGTGCAAGGATCATAGCGTTCGCGCTCTGAATTACCTTATTCACTTGCTTGGTCCATCCCAAATTGCTTTCAAAAAGCATTCCAAGTATCTTCATCGTACGACCCGGTTTAATTAGTTCATTATTAATTTGTAAAGATTTCTCCTTGAACCTACCATGTCTATCAAATATCACAAATTCGGTCTTAGATTCATTACAAACCATCCCTATACTGCTCAGCCACTCATAATGTCTCTTAGCCACTTCACCTAATCGGATTAGGAAATAATCCACATCCTCCGGGAAACACTCAATGCCTATGTAGGAGTCATCGGCCTAGGCTATCTTAAAGAAATCCACCCCAACCGTCTCTTCCAGTTCCCTTGTGTAGATATTGAAAAGCGCGGGACCTAAAACCGACCCTTGTACGCACCCTATGGGTACCTCTTTAACATAGCTTACACTATCCCCACTCTGTACATAGCTTAGCCGCCCTAATAGAAAGTTATGTATTAACTTAATCAAGTTCGAGTTCACCCCCAGTCTTAACAGATTTCGTACCATCTCCCCCGGTCTCAGCATATCAAATGCCGCTGAGAGATCAGCGCTATACATTAGTACTATTTTATTGGAGTCCAATCTAGTGCTAATGAAATCCTGAAGGGTAAGTGCCGCAGTCGTAGTAGATTTTCTTGGTGAGAATCCATGTTGATGCCCCCCAAACAACCTTTCATTATCGACCGTGGCTCTGAGTTTAAACAGGACACACCTTTCAAAAACTTTACAAAGTGAAGACACATTACTAACCGGTCTGTAATTTGACATTATTTTAGGGGAGCCTTTTTTTAACACCGGAATTATTTTTGATATTTTCCATGGTTTGGGAATCTCTTTCCATTCAGAAATCGCATTGAACAACCAACACAGAGGCATGAGAAGGTCACTCTTAAGATCTTTAATCACTTGCCCCGGAATTTCATCAAATCCCTGAGCCTTAGATCTTTTGAGTCCATCGATAGCCATTCCCACTTCCAGTTCCGTATAACGGTGGAACTCCCGAGACTCTGGAATGAGTACATTCTCTTCTAGATAACTACATCTATCAGACATGTCCCTAACCTTATTTGAGAAAAAGTTCGCAAATCTTTCCGCCACCTCATCCATTGGGACTATTATTCCCTCATCGATTAACTCCACTGGATCCTGGATCTTTCGTCCGAGCATTTTATTCGTAGAAACCCAGAACTCTTTTGAGGACTTATTTAGACTACTCTTAAGTGACTTCACCCTTTCTTTTTTAATCTCCTTATTTAACAATTTGGAGACCTCTTTTAGTTTGTTAAAATTCTCCACCGACTTAATCTTTGAAAATTGCTTATAAATTCTAATCTTCCTATTTTTTAAGTTTTGAATCACCGGATTGATAACTGAATTGCCATCATGGATAGTGGTTTCCCGTTTGGGCGCAAGTTTGTTAAGACCAGAAATGATAGCAGAAGTTATCCTATCATTTATCTCATCGGGAGATCTTATATGAATATTTATCCCTTTAAAACCGCTCAGGAATTCCGTCCTCATATCCTCCCGATTGTACTTACGCCAGTCTACATAAGCAATCTTTTTTTTAATCTGCTTATTTGTATTCCGTTTCCCCTTGCACGATAGAATAATGTGGTCGCTGAGATCATTAAATTCACCACTTACATCCAGCGACTCAACATTTGAGTACACCAAATCTATCATAGAACTTTGAACCTTACCCTCCACTGTTCGAGATCTTGTTTTAAAATCTACCATCTGCGTCAGCGAACCATCATCCGCCCACGCCTCAAGAGCCATTCGCATCCTACAACTAAGATTCTCCAGATGAATATTATAGTCCCCCAGGAAGAGCTTATTCGTTCTTTTCCCAAAAGCATCCGTGACCCCTGCTAAACTCGTAAGTAATCTGTTAAGGTTAGATGTCTGAGTCTCACCTAAATAACATTTAAAAGGTCTATATATTCCACAAATGACATTTCTATCATGTTTAAGCACAATGAGTTCATTTTGATCCCCTTCAAGCTGAGTTAGACGTTGAAAGAAAGGTCTACAAAAACAGATAATCCTGCATTTCCCCTTGGTTAACATGGTGTTCGCAACCTCAGTTCTATAACCCGGAACTTTAAGAAATCTCACATCAGTGTTAGCCGTAAGATCAGCCTCCGCTATGTAAAATATGTCAGGCTCATTTTCATCGATATATGACTTTATAAAATCCCACTTACGGACAAGGCCCGAGCCACAGTTCCAGTACGAGACCGCAAAACGAAACCCAGGCATTCCGGCTAGAAGGATTCAATCGGTAAAAAGGTAGTCCGGACTTTCTATTTGCAACTAAAAGTAAGGTAATGTTTTAGTGATCGACTTTGAACAACTTATTAAAATCAGAATCAGAAAGTGGAACTAAAATTAAATAGAACTTGAAAAACATTCGCCAACTATGACAACGCGTTTGACCTTGAAACAAATTAAAATTAAAATTCAAATTGGGTAGAAGTTTAAATCAAGCAGAAATTAGAATATATGCCCAGTATACAGACACAGCCTGAAGACTTATTAAAAATAAAAATAAAAAAACAGAAAAGACTTAAAAAAAGCGTTAAACAAGTTTTGAATAACACTGAGCACTTCGTGATCTAAGGGTCCGCTCTTCTAATCGGCGTCTTGTCCCCGTTCGCTTTGTAGGCGGGATCTCTGAGTAGGATGATTCCCCAACTGCCGAGCATTGACAATGGCGCCAGACCTTCGTTGATCACCTTCACATAGGCCATCCACTCGACTCTCTCATTGCCACAGTCCTTTCTGACATGTCCCGGTTCGTAGCAAGCTCCACAGATTTTTGGTTGGCCATGGTAGTGGATGTTCATCTTCCTGCCATAAGCCGGGAGAACGGACGGGATGTGCTTTCTGAGCTTCATTGTCACCGTAACCGTATCGATCTTGACCGGGGCTAATGCGTGGTTCACGTAGACGGCTTCCCCTTCGATGGTTCCAAACAGCAACAACCATTCCTTAATTTGATCCAGTTCAATGTTGAATCCAAATCTCGATGCCGTGACTGTCACCTTTTCTCCCAGGATTGGTGGAGGTCCCCGTTCTCTGAAAAGTCGCCCAGCAAACTTATCTTGTCCAATGCAGAACTCAAATCTCGTGAAGTCCTCCAGGTCGATGTCGGACGATTCTTTTTTGAGCTTGAAGTTCACGCCAACTCCTCTGTCCTTCGTTTTGATCAAGGCCACTCCAAAGATAAGGTCCTTACTCATTTTGAAGACGGCCTCCCACATGGCTAGTGCATCCAGCACATTGAAATTCGCACTCAACAGCGTCTCCCCATTTTTGGTAGAAATCTCCACGCAGATCAATGAGACCGTCATTTTCTTAAGCTTTTTCTCTTCTGCAGACAATGGCGACGAATATTCTCTCTTTGAACTGACCATCGTTTATTCAAAATACTCTGCACGCTCGTTCAATCCCAAAACGTCTGATTGGTCAGCTGTCTATATGCCGGTGCTCCTTTTCCTGGTAGCCACCGACATGCACTAATCCATCACTCCACACCAGGCCGTGATGGAATGCATCATAGACACTGACACGGTTTTATTTATGTGCACTCATTGCTCTAGACATCAGCCCACACCAACACAACCCACCCAGACAGACACAACCCCGATCGAAAAGTCCACGCAAGTAACATATGCTGAGGGGAAGAAAGGGTGGAAAACCAAAGCAAAGCCCCGGCCACCACGACACACCAGCCAAGATCCCGAGAGCAAGCCAAATGTCGGATGTATGCCAAAGAGACTCAAAATCGCTTCTAGTCGGATTTTAAACCGAACAAAGCTACGAACCCAAATCCTAGCTGGCTTCTACCCCAGACAGACAGGGTCGCTATGAGCTCACTTGGTCCCTAGTCCTCGTTTATAGAGGGTCGGGTTGTCGTTTCTCCTGTGCGACCACGGTTGCCCGTCACCGCAAGGACGACCATACAAATCCACACTCCTCTCGCCCCCAAACAAGCAAGGCCAGCCACCCCGGATACCAGTACTCTGCCTCAGTTGGGAAAATGGAAAGGAAAAAATTACTCAAATTCTCCAGCAAAGTCACGAGTCGTGTCCCAATCAAATCAGTGCGGTCCCTGCCCAAGAGTGCCGCGCCAGCACAAAACTGGTGAATCAAAACAAATGTCAACAAAATGGCTGTTTCAACGCTACGAGATATGGGAGTGGAACTTTTTTAAAAGAACAAATTCAACGACTTATCCTTCAGTTTCGCGGCGAAGACTTCTGCAGATTGACGACTAGATGTTAATGCAGTTCTTGCAGCCTTCCATAGGTCGAAACTTTCACAAAAAACCGTGAAAAAACCACTTTCCCATAGAGCTCCTTAACTCACGTCTAGACAGCCGTGCACGCAATCTTCTAATTTCTAATTCTAATGATTTCATTTCTTAGAGCACGAGGATTTTGAAATCAGCTTTTATTTGAAATTTTTGGGATTCTCAAATCAGTTGACTTCTATTTATAAACAATGGAAGGATACATTTTTTTCCTTGGCTTCTATTATTTCTTTTTATCTTCCCAAGATTTAAAATCC
>SXPJ01000008.1 GCA_005776395.1 Bdellovibrionales bacterium
ATTAACAGGGCTATCAAAGGACTCAAATGGCAGGCTTACGGCTACAAAGACATGGATTATTTCAAACTTAAAATCCTCCAAAAATGCGGTTACCTAAACTATCGAAATCTCACTCTCACCCACTTTTAAGGGAAAGAGACTCCTTCATGATCGTTCTTTTTGAAACAGCTTCCATATCAGGAGTCTTTGAACGCTACCAGAACTAACAATGCCTCGACAAAAAATAAAAATTTTCCTCTTTAAAGACTTTCTAATATATTGAAATTACAAGATTTTATGTGTGTTTAAGCCGGGTGTATACTTATTGTATATTGAATCGTAATGGTGCGCCGTATTACAATTGAAATGTGAGCTAGTTTGCAGAGATGCAAAAAGGTTCACAGAAATAGGAATCGAGCCTTAAAACTTTGGGGGCGGCAGACTAACCCGAAATGACAAACCCCCGAAACCGGAATCCTCTTGCTAGGCAGACCCCTCGCTTAGCCGTTTATTTTGGTGTTCTGCCGCCCCCAAAACTTTTCTTGACCCTCACAGTTCAAAACCGATAAACCCAATAAACAATGAATAAATTAAATGAATATTGGCTGAGTGTAGATCTCTCATCCCCCAAGGGAACCTTGGCCATACACAAAGCTACTCCCCATGGAGATTTAGAGTTAATTGCCTCTAAAACTCTCACTGAAACGGGAGATCACTCAGAGTCTTTTATTCCTAAGCTGGAATTAACCCTCAAAGAAAATAGATTATCTCTATCTCAAATCCATCGATTTATTACCTCCTCAGGCCCTGGATCATTTACGGGATTAAGAGTTGCCTTTGCTTCATTAAAGGCTTTGGCTTATGGAAGAAAATCTCCAATAGACGTTTTAAGTGGCTCTGAAGCCCGAGCTCTAAGATGGCTTAAAAATCAAAACCCGATGACTCATGATGAGATTCAGGTTTTAACCTACATAACGGCCGATCGTTTTGTGGCTGCTCAATTTAAAATTGATGCTAATAATTCGTACTCATTCATTGAGGATAAAAGTTATTCAGATGGGTCCTTCTTAGCTTCAGGAAGATCAATTGCTGTTCTTTTGGACGACCGAGTTGCAAGAACTTCCGTGCCGGCAAATCCTTCTATTTTAATCGCTTCACAACCCTTACACGCTGAGATGCTTGGAGAGGCTTTACTTAAAGCCTCAACTAGAAAGACTTATCAGTCTGTCTCTGATTGGATTCAACTAACTCCAAACTATTTTGGAAGCACTCGATTTTAAATTTATCTTCTTCTTCTTCTTGCCCAAACCACAGTTCCAGTTCCAAACATTAAAAGAGGTGCAAATACAATCGACGCAAGATTAATAACTCTCATCCGTGTTTCTGTAATCTCAAATTCACTGGTATTCGCGGGACGAGGTCGAATAGAGATTAGATCCTCCTCATGAGCTAACCAACTCAACATGTTCTGAAAAAGATCTGAATTAATTCCAAACCGTCTTCCACTGTTTGATGCGAAATCAGAATCTCCGACAACCACCATTCTAAACTCAGGCTCCTTTTTATCCTCAGCCTTAGGGTTTTCCGTGTTTTTTTCTGCTCCTGCTTTAACCGTAACCTTACCGGAAATCGAAACCGCCAAAGATAAGGGTCCTTTGCGATCTGAGTTAGGATTAGGAGTTACCTGATTGTCTTTTAATTCCGATTCAAAACTTTTCGCGCTAGTAGAGAACAGACTTGTTACTTTAAATTCCTGAGCCGTTTTTTCTGCTTTTTCTATCGGAGTCGCAATTGGAAAAAGACTGATCTGTTTAGCATCTCGAGTAATCTCGCTCTCTTTGCTGTAATTGGTCACTATGGGGGTGAGCGGATTTCCACCCGCCAACTGTTGTAACGGATTTAACTCTACCACTGTCTTCTTAGGGGTAAATAGGATCCCATATTTGGCTAAAAAGCTCTTTAAGGTGGGCGAAGAAATAGGCTCTGCCATAACCAGACACTTGCCCCCTTTAGCTAAATAGGCTTCAAGAGCGCGCACCTCAGGTTCAAAAAGATCAGATCTGGGAGCTGCTAAAACAATAATACTCGCATCGTCAGGTACCAAGCCCTTTTCAACTAGAATCAGCTCTTCAACCTTATATCTACCACTCTCTAACTGCTCTTTGATTTCGGAGTAACCCTCTTTGCCCGTCTCTGAAAGAAGCTTCTCCCCATGCCCTGACACAAAATAGATCTTTTTCTTGTCCCCTTTAGAGACCTGAATAATTGCATTGGTAATTTTTTCTTCTAACTTAGGATCCTCAGGTCCTAAAAGATTTTCTACTCGAGAAGTTCGTGTATCGCTCTCCACAATAACGGTGCCAGCTTGCTTGATGTTATATTTTTGAACAATCAAAGGATCTTTATCTACATCGATATATTCTTTTTTAAGCCTTGGAGTGTAATAGGTATATTTTTCAAATATTCGATCAAACTCTCCTCTTTGGGTTGGATTGATAAAAGCCTTAAGCTTAATTTCGGTAGGAAGCCCTTTAAGAACTTTAATGGACTCCTCCGATAAAGTATGAAGTTTGTTCTTAGTTAAATCTTTTTTTACATCATACTTAGTCGCAATAAGGTTCACAAAAATTAGAATTCCAAAAGCGATCACCGACATAAAAACAGCATTCAATCCATATCGGGCGGCTTTACGGGAAAACACTCCACAAAAAAAGGCTCTTTCTTGGGTAAAATAAATAATGTACCCCAAGGCTGCGACTCCCAATGATATCTGCCAGACCAATGGAAATTGGGGGCTCAAATAGGCCGATATAGCAGTGACTGCAGTTCCGGTTAAGGCCATGATGATAGCGATCATACTCATAGAGTTATCTCCAACGGTTGCTTTCGACCACTCGATGGGTCAAGAAAAGGGTAAATAGCGTAAAGGAAAGGAAGTAAACGACATCCTTAATATGCACCAATCCTTCAGTAAATGAATTAAAGTGCCCCAAAGGAGAGAGATAAACCAAGGTGGGCCCCCACTGAATAGGTCCCCATGAAGCACTTACTCCTTGCCCTAGCGATTGCAATAACCAAAGAAATAGTAATGCAATAAAGGTCCAAACTGCCGCTATGGCTTGGCTTGAGGTCATTGCTGATATGAGAGCGCCTAAAGAAACATAGCAGGCCAAAGCTAAAGCCAGCCCCAGATAAGTAGATCCGATAATTTTAAGCTCGGGATTTCCCCAAAGAACCATAAAGAAAACATAAATGGCCGAGAGGGAAAGCATAATTAACATCAATGCATAGGCAGAGAAAAACTTTCCCAATACAATTTCAAACTCTTTAATCGGTGTTGTGAGCAACAACTCAAGAGTATTTTGACGTTTCTCCTCGGAAAAAAGCCTCATCGTTAAAAATGGCGTCACGAAACAGAGAATGAAGGCCATGTTTTGATAGAGATAGGTAGCAAGCTTATCTAGAGTAATTCCCTGAGCCTGTCCAAACTGTTGAGCTGTGTTGAACTGCTGATAAAGGGCAACAAACTTCGCAAAAATAACCCCCATCACAAAAAGAAAAACTCCCAAGACCACGTAGGCGATAGGAGAGCTAAAATAGGACCGAAGCTCTTTTTTAATAATCGCTGTTGCCCCTCTCATAGAGATATCCCCCGTTTTCCGCTGATTAAATTTAAATAATAATCTTCTAACGCCAACTGAACAGGAGACATTCGAACAAGTCCCGCATTGTTATTGACGACCACTTTTGCAATCTCTGCCATGATCTCTTCCCGGGCATCGGATTCCACAATGATGCGCTCTTTGCCATTAGACAAACACTGGACGCTACGAACGCCATTGACCAATTTCAGAGACTCAATTACCGATTCAGAGGATCGCTGCACTACCAATTCAGTTTTAGTTGTAACTCCTGTGGCCCCCAAAGAATTAATATCCTCTTGAGCTACAATTTTTCCGCAGTCGATCACAATAATTCGATCGCAAGTCGCAGCCACTTCGGAAAGAATATGTGTACTATAAATAACCGTTCGCTCAGATCTCAGCGACTTGATTAGCCCCCTGGCTTCACTCACCTGCTTAGGATCAAGTCCCACTGTAGGCTCATCTAAAATTAACACTTCCGGATCATGAATAAGAGCCTGAGCCAAACCCACTCTTTGGCGATAACCTTTAGATAAATTTCCAATGAGACGATTTTGTACATCGCCAAGCTGACATCGCTCAATGACAGCTCCAATTTTTTTCTTTTTTTCCGACTTTGGGATTCTTCTTAAATTGGCTACAAAATCCAAATATTCAGAAACCAATAGCTCCAAATAGATAGGAGGATTCTCAGGAAGGTATCCTATTCTTTTTTTAACTTCATAAGGGCTCTCAAAAACATCAAACCCCGCGATACTCGCAGTCCCTAAAGAGGCTGGCATAAAACAGGTAAGAATTTTCATCGTAGTCGACTTACCTGCACCGTTCTGCCCCAAAAACCCTAAGATTTCCCCACGTTTTACACTAAAAGAAATGTTATCTACGGCCAATCGGTCACCGTATTTTTTTGTAATCCCTTTTACTTCAATCATAAATTAAGAACTCCAGTCGCGTTTAAACGTCTTGAACTGTAAAATCGTGACGTATTTTAGGAATCATACTTTTCTTTTGTCAAGCATAGCTCACACTCTTCCCCATGTAGCCATGGGTATCTAACTTTTTTCAGGTTTTTCGAAGGACACATGAAGTATTTTATCGACTCAGCTTCAGGAGGCTTAAAAACGACCGCGAGAGAAAAAGGTGGCAGGATTTACGGGTATCCCATTTTTTCGAATTTCATAGTGTAAATGGGGCCCTGTTGAACGCCCTGTATTTCCCACCTGAGAAATGGTTTCACCCCGCTTTATTTTGGCCCCTTGACCCACAAACACAGCTGAATTGTGCCCGAACAAAGTTCTGATGCCATAACCATGATCGATAACAATAACTTTCCCATAGCCCTCACGATATCCTGAAAAGATAACATCCCCATCTGCAGGGGCGCGAACTGGAGTTCCCGGCTCAGCAGCAATATCCACTCCAGAATGGAGTCGATAGCTTCCATCATAAGGATTTCTTCGATACCCAAAATTAGAGGAGATCCAACCGGCAATGGGCAACAAAGAGGGGGTCGCATTGATCACTGCACTCTTTGCAATTAAATAGGTGTGGAGCTTGGATAATTCATTTTCGGTCTCTTCACCGATAACTTCAAGTTTTTGAAGCTTCTCCTCAAGTCTTGGATTTGTAGGATTAAAAGCCACATTGGAAAAATCTGGTTCAGAAAGAAAATTCTGAGAGCGCTTATCATTTCGACTCGATGGAATTCTCTCGGGCTCTATTTCAACGGGCCCCACCGGCATTTCAACTTGATTTTTCCCACCCCCCTGACCAGTTAAAATTTGAAGTTTTTTTGCATAATTTCTAACTCTTTCGATAGTGCTCTCCATCGAATCAACCTTATTACGAACCGTCTGAACTTCCTGGCGCAGCTTGAAATTCTCCCCTTTAAGGGCCTTGTTTTCGCCCATTCGACCTAAGACATGAAAGTAATCGATCCCCATAATTACTAAAAAGACTGTCATTAAAGAGAAAAGGGCCACCCCAAGTTTTACTAACAGGAAAGGCACAACAATCTTATGAACCTCTCGAGTTTTCTCGGGAATTACCATAACGGTTATAAACCGCTCGTTCCACCATCGTTTTTTTCTAGAACCTAACGTATCAAGCCTCTCTCTTCTTCGACTCGGCGTTCCTAACAAAATGATCTGTCATCTAAGCATCAGCAAATCGCTTTAGTCAAATTATGGCTAAATCTTAGGGAACAACCTGACAAACAACGATAGTAATATTGTCGGCCCCGCCTCTTGAGTTGGCCAATGCAATTAAATTCTTAACACTGGTCTCTAGGGAGTTTGATTCCAGCTGTTCTAGCATCTCATGACTTTTCACAAGGCCTGAAAGGCCATCAGAACAGAGGAGAAACCTATCATTAAGTTGAAGCTTTCTTCGATAAACATCTACAACCACCTCTTTTTGATACCCCACAGAACGAGTTATCACATGTTGAAACTCATGATTCTCAATGTCTTCGGGAGATATAATTCCAGCCCTGACCTCTTCCTGAACTACCGTATGATCTTCTGTGATCTGCCAAACAGCGCCCTGAGAAAACAGATAGACTCGACTATCCCCAACCTGAGCTATGTAACCGTAATTTTCATGACTGAGTAGAGCTACGACTGTAGTTCCCATATCTTTTAGGTTTTCATTCTTTTGCCCCTCGGTATAAATTTTTTCCGAGGCGGCATTCACAGCCTTTTCGAGCCTTTCTCTTGGAGAAAGATCTTTGTACTCTCGACAAAAACTCTGTGTTGTTTCTGCGGCCAACTTACTGGCAACCTCTCCGCCAAGGTGCCCCCCCATTCCATCAGCTACAATATAAAGGCCTAAATTTTCATCGACCAAAAAAGTGTCTTGATTGTTCTTCCTCTTTACTCCGACATCAGTCATTCCAAAAACTTGAATTTTCATATGTCACTTAACGGCATTTTTTCAAGGAAAACTGAGGGGGCACCATACCGTCCCCAAAATTCTAAGTCATTAGCCACCAAAGTAACTTCTTTAAAAATTTCAACGGGATCCACGGTTATAAATAACTGACTTAAGGGCTCAACAGGTTCCCCCTTTTCAACCCTCCAACCATGCCCTAAAAGCCCCAACTTGCCATCGCGCGTCAGTTCTTTACCCCATTTATCCAAACACTCGAGATAAATTCCGTCCTCCATCTCCTTAAACAGATCCCTAAGGCTGTGATTAGACGGGAGCAAGTAACAATTTGTGATTCCTACGGCAGGAATATTATTTTCATTTAAAACCAGATTCGCAGTACTCGCTCGATTGTAACGAGCCGCGCTCGAAGCATCATGAAAGAACGTCTTTAAAATTCCGTTTTCAATAAGACGCGTCTCTTGTGAGGAGGAACCCTCAAAATCAAACTCTTGATAACCTTCCCCGCCCAAATAAAGACCGTTATCAACAATGCTAACCTTATCTGAAAAAATCTGTCGGCCTATCCATTGTGAAGCCTTCGATTTTCCAATCACCGCTGAACTCCCATTTAAAAGAGCCTCAATACTTTTGAGTAATGTGGTGACGACTAACCCATTTAAAATATATTTTCCAGAGGGCGCAGAGTTCACGGTTTTCGCCTGTGTTAAACGATTTGATCTCCTCATAAGGGCTTCTAAAAAGGGCTCCTTTGATTTAAAGGGGTGCGAAAACCCCCTTGATTCTTCAATGCGATAAAAACCACTCATTCCTTGGTTAACGACTCCCAACTGAAATCGTTGAAATCGACCTGAGTTAGAGCGAATCAATTTTTCAGTTTTCCTAGTAATTATCCTCGAATCTTGTTGTTCTAAATACCTCTCCTCAAGACCCACGGGCTGAATAGTAAGACGAGAAAATAAACTCTCAAAAAAGTTAGGCTCTGCAGATACCTCTGTCGTAGATTCCAAAGTTTGATCTTTTCCAATTGAAGCTTCAGGTTTCCAAAGAGGAAAGCGAAACCAGGGATCAACTGCTGTGTGCTCTGCTAACTCAAAAGCTTTATCGATCATGGAGTTTAAATCTTTTTCATTACAAAAAACAGTGGTGGCTACACCCAGCCTCTTTCGAAGCAGCACTCGAATCTGAACCCACCCAAAAGAATTTCTAGACTCGCTAATAGATTCGCCATTTTTAAAATGGCTAAACCTATTTTGGCTTCGTTGACAAGTAAGTTCGTAGTCCTCCGCGGCCACCAACTTTGGGTGCTGTTTAAGAAAATCTACGGCTGATTCTAAATTAATATTCAATGGCTACATTCCCAGTTTTTTTCTCAAAGCTTCCGACCATTTTTGTTGGGGGGCATGTAAAAGCCTCAGCCACTTTTCATGGTGAAAAATTTTCAAAACATCTCCCTGCTCTAAATCAAAACTAAATTGCCCATCATAGACCAATGAAGCTTTTCCTCTGGGCTCTTTCATTTCAATCATAATCTTCGACAAAAGCGGCACTAAAATGGGGCGAGAAGAAAGAGAATGGGAGCAAATAGGAACCAGTTCGAGAGCTGAAACTTCAGGATGGATCATCGGGCCACCCGCGGACAAAGCATAGGCGGTCGAACCTGTAGGGGTCGATACAATATAACCATCAGCTCTAACATGATGTAAAAAATCCCCTCCGACACTTACATCAAACCGCAACATCGTCGTATCAATATTTTTAGTGATAACAGCATCATTAAAGATACAGCCAGAGGTTACTTTTTTCTTTTTACGATAGACCTCTACTTCTAAAACGGGCCGTTTCTCCTCTTTCAATTTTCCTTTCAAGGCCTGTTCGATAACCTTGAGCATTTCTGCCCGATCTACCTCAGTAATAAAACCTAAGCTTCCTAGATTAACTCCAATTAGGGGAAACAACTCCTTATTAGAAAGTTTTCTAACCAAAGTTAGAAAAGTTCCATCTCCACCTATAGCAATTCCTAAAATAATATCTTTTGCTTTTTTATCAGAAAGTTTCTCGTCGCTTGATGTCACGTCCCAAACAGAGATCTTTTTTGATTCGGCCCAGTTTATCAACTCTTTTTTGGCTAGCTCAGCTTCTTTATCCAACTGTTTGACGCAGATTAAAATAGTTTGTTTCATTTAAATCATCATACTCCTTGACGTTTCAACAAGCTAGTTTAGCCTCAAAATGGGGAACAACAAATCAAAAAGCCTTGGGGGAATAATGAATATTTGGATCAAATCCATCTTTGCTATCTGCATCTCTACTAATCTTTTTGCTCAAGAATATTTAGTTCGTTTTAATTCTGACAAAGAAGAGGTCAAAAAAAGTTTTTTTTCCAGAAATGGTGGAAAATTTGACCTGGTAAGTAAAGAAGGAAATCTTTACAAATGGACAACCCTCGCTCGAGCAGAAAACAGCTGGGATTCCAATGTGTCTTACATTTCAAAAAACAAGAAAATTCGATTATTTCAAAATCCCTCAATCATAAAAAACCGTGCCGCCATAATAAAGGCTTTAGAGAACTCTCGAGAATCCAAAGGACCTGCATATCCCGACAACCCAGAGATTAAAACCCCTTCCTTACAGGCCAATGGAACAGATCCCCTTCTTAAGTCCGCCTGGGGAATGTTTTCGACCGATGCAGTAAGCGCTCACAACAAGGCCCCTCAAGGAAAAGGGATTGTGGTCGCTGTAACTGATACCGGTGTCGATTATAATCACGTCGATCTAATTAATAGTATGTGGAGAAATAAAAGTGAGATCGCTAATAACGGTATAGATGATGATAAAAACGGTTACGTCGATGATCTTTTAGGATGGGATTTTCATGCAAACGATAGCAAACCTTACGATCTAAGCATGGATTTGATGGATATTTTATTAAGTGGTGGCAATCCTGGTCACGGAACTCATGTGTCGGGAGTCATTGCGGCCTCTCTTAACAATGGAGTTGGAACCGCTGGAGTTGCTCCTCAAGCCAAAATTATGGCCTTGAGATTTATCGGTGAAAAGGGTGAAGGCACCACTGATAACGCCATTAAAGCTATTGATTATGCGGTCGCCAATGGCGCCCATATTATTAATGCTAGCTGGGGCGGTGAAGCTGGAGAGGAAGATGATGAACCTTTAAAAGAGGCTATTAAAAGAGCTGAGGCTAAGGGTGTTGTTTTTGTAGTTGCAGCTGGAAATGGACGGCTAGATCAAAGCACCGGAAAAGCTCACGGTTTTGATATCGACAATGATTCAAAGCCCATAGTTCCTGCGGTCTATAACTTTTCTAACATGATTGGGGTTGCCGCTATCGATTCCAGTAATCAACTTGCAGAGTTCTCTAACTGGGGAAAAAATTCCATTAAGCTTGGGGCCCCTGGGGTTAAAATTTTATCAACAGTTCCTGGAGATCGATATCAAGACACCGTTGTTGATTTAGGGTCGATTAAAGCCACTTGGGACGGAACTTCAATGGCAGCTCCCTTTGTAGCTGGAGCCTTAGCTGTCATTTGGTCTCAAGATTTAACCCAGTCTGCTCAAACAGCGAAAGAAAAACTATTAAGCATCGTAGCCGCAACCGATGCTGTATCAGGAAAGGTTGCTACTGACGGTAGATTAGATCTTCATGCAGTAAAATAATTATTCAAAATGATGTTAAAAAATATTTCTCTTGTTTGTTTGTTGAGTTGTTTTATTTTTATTTCCTCGGGCCCCGCTTTAGCTAAACGCAAAGGGCGGGCCCGAAAGTACTATCCCCCACTGACTCACCCGGCAGTACTTTGGTCTAGAACACTTTCCCAAAGTCAGGATACTGAACAAAGAAAAATAGCGGCCTTCAAACTAAGTCAGTACAGCCAGTCGATTTACCAAGAAGAGATTATTAATACTCTGCTTAAATGTATAAGCGATCCAGATGAACACATTAAAGTTTTCTGTGCCAAAGCGATGGGAAAAGCCAGTTCTCGAAGTAAGATCGACTCAATTAGAAAGGTTCTGCTTGCCCAATACAAACAAGAGCCTCAATTGCGAGGAACGCTAGTAAGAACTTTCATTGCTAGAAAAGATAATAGCCCCTCGACTCAGAACACCTTATTAGAGACACTAAAAGAAAGCAGTGACTCAGAAGAAATCCTTTCCATTGTAGATTATTTTGAACAGTTTGGTTCAAGTCAAAGCATTGAACCCTTAATCACGCTTTATCAAAAGACTGATAACACTAAGATAAAACGCGCAGCCGTAAAGGCCCTATCAGAAAAAGGGCAAGGGCAAGATTCGATTGTTTCATTGCTAACCCAATGTTTAGACAGTCGAGACACCACTCTGGTTTTGACCTGCCTATCTGCCCTTCAGATCCAGGCCAAAAAAGATTCTAAAACTCTTATTGCTGTTGAAAAAACAATCGGAAGTTCCGATCCCGATGTGGTTTTAGCTAGTCTAGAAGTTATTCAATCTCTGCCCGAAACACCCAATTCAAAAATATCCGAACGACTCGTGGAGCTGATTTCTGATAGTTCAGATACAGAAATACTTGAAAAATCCATGTTGGCCTTGGGCGTATGCGGAGACTTTAGTGAAGCCATTGTAACAACACTCCAAAAATCTCTTGAAAAAAAGGATCTGGAAGAAGGGGTCCGTATTAGCGCCGCTCTATCCCTTGGAAAACAGGCCGGCAAATTTCCAGATCAACCCAAAACTATCTTAAACGAATGCAAGTCCTCCTCAAGTTCCGAATCACTTAAAACTGCATGTCAATTGGCAATTCAAGAGCTAGAAGTGAGAACAAAGAAACTACAAAGCAATAATCCAGACAGCAAATCAAATTCAAATAGCGAGCCGAAAAAAGACTCCTAAAAATAGGGCTGTAGAACTTCTGGAATCTCAAACGATCCATCTTCCTTTTGATAATTTTCCATAATTGCCAAAAGAGTTCTTCCCACAGCAAGTCCAGAGCCATTTAACGTATGCACAAAATGAACCTTGCCACTTTGTGAATCTCGATACCGAATGTTAGCTCTGCGAGCTTGGAAATCTGTGCAGTTACTACAGCTAGAGATCTCCATGTATCCATTTGAAAAGGGGGACCAAACTTCAATATCGTAGGTTTTTGTTGAGGAAAACCCGATGTCTCCACCACACAGTAGCATTACACGATAGGGCAACTTTAAAAGCTGGAGTATCTTTTCGGCACTTATTAACATTGACTCCAATTCATCCATAGAATGTTCTGGTGTACTGAACTTTACCAGCTCTACTTTATTAAATTGATGCTGTCGCTTTAACCCTTTCGTATCTTTGCCATAACTTCCTGCCTCAGAACGAAAGCAGGGACTATAGGCTACATAATGTTTGGGAAGATCCTTCTCATCTAAAATTTCATTGCGATGATAGTTTGTAACAGGAACCTCTGCGGTTGGTGTTAAAAAATAATCTACCTTTTCAATACGAAAAACATCTTCCTCAAATTTGGGAAGCTGTCCTGTTCCAGTTAAACTTTCTCGATTGACTATAAAAGGCGGAATAATGGGCTCATAACCTGCTTTTATGTGAGTCTGATACATAAATTGAATAAGAGCCAACTCCAAACGGGCCGCTATTCCTTTTAAAAAAACAAACCTTGCTCCGGTCACCTCACCGCCTTTTTTGAAATCAAGAATGCCGGCCTTTTCACCGATTTCGTCATGAGACTTCGCAGGAAACGAAAGTTTTCTAACCTCGCCCCACCGCTTAACCTCTTTATTTTGTTCGCTACTACACCCTTGAGGAACCGAAGCATCAACTAAATTAGGAAACTCATACAAAAACTGGTTTATCTTATCCTGAATAACTCCCACAAATTCATCCATCTCTTTGATGGTTTTGGAAACGATCTTCATCTCTTCAAGAAGAACAGAATCATCTTCTTTATTTTTCTTTCGTCTAGAAATTTCGATAGAGGCCTCATTCCTTTTGGCCTTAAGGGATTCAACATTCTGTAAGCTAGAACGACGTTTTTTATCTAGCTCAACTACCTGATCAAGAACCTGAACTAGCGTTTCTTTATTACGTTTCTTTAAAGATTCACGAACTCTTTCGCTCTCACCTACTAAAACTTTTAAATCAATCATAGAAATCCTTTGCTTTAATCCTCTATCAACATTTTCTTGATAAGCCCTTTTATGTTATCCACATCTGTCCCCGCAGGTTTTCTCTGGAGATACAGTTCAAACTCTTTAACCCCCTCACGGTACCTTTGTAAATCATGGTAAACATAACCCAACTCTCTATGTAGTTCCGGATCCTCTTTATCAATTTCTAACGCTAATTTAATAGCCCCCTCTGCATTATCGGGTCGAGTTAAGGCTCTTAGGCTTCTAGACAATAGAAGAAAAGCCTGGGTTCTGTCTGCACGAAAGGCTGGAGCTTTATTCTCCCCTGGAAGATTAACAATCTTGGAAAGAACTTGAATTGCCAACTCGTACTTTTGGTAGCCTATATAGATCTCAGCTAAATCAATCGCAAACTTTGTGTTTTGGGGATTGTTTTGAGTTTCCTTTACCATTTCAGCAATGGCCTCGTTTTTTTTATCCATGAATTGATAGATCTGAGATAGCAGCCTATGGCTTCCAGGATAATTAGGCGTCGCTTCAATCAGCGCCTTAACCAGCAATTCAGCGTCCTTAAATTTTTTATTAATCGTTTGTAGCTGTGCCGCCTCAAAAAAACCAACCCCATTTCTTCGGTCAGTACTCGCCGCATAAGAAAACTCACTAATCGCTTGATCGGTTTGGCCAATAGCCGACAAGGAGCGCGCCAATGAAATCCTGGCCTTTGAAAATCGAGGATTGTAATCAATTGCTTTTTTGTAAAATATTATAGCGCGCTGATACTCTTGATTCTCGGAATAGGTCTCCCCTAAAACCCAAAACAGGTTGGAATTCTGAGGGTCGGCTTCGATAAGAGCACGTAGATATTTAATCACATAATTTTTTTCACCAAGCTTCGCTTTTGTCCTGCCCCAGCTAGCCAAAGCTTCATAATTTAAAGGATCTATAATAAATGCCTGATAGTAATAATTTATCACCCGCTGAAGATCGTCAGATTTATATAACTCAGCTAGCTTTCCGAAATAAAAGAAAACATCAGAATTTACTGGGCTTGCTATTTGTGCCTGCTGCAAAAAAGCCGCTGAACAATCATAATTCTCTCTTTTAAAGAAATGCTTCCCCCATGCTAAGCAAACCTTGTATTCATCTTTAGCAGTCGAAGAAAATGTAAATTTATCCTGACACCCGCGTGTAACAAACGAATCCACTTCCGAGAATCCAATCTGATTTGAAGCCTGATTTAATAGCTTATAAGCCTCATCAAAGTTGTACTGCTCTGTTTCAATGGCACTTAACTTTATATAACTGTCTAAATAGGTCGGATCCTTTTGTATCGCTCGTTCGTATAAGATCTCAACTCGCTTTAGCTTTTTATAAGAGATCGCTAGTTTTTCAAGTCCCTCAGCTACTTTTATCAGTGGCAATGGATTGTTGGGCTCAAGCAATCTAGTAACCTGTAGATATTCGAGACCTAGAATATTTTGGTTTTCTCGAAACAATTCCTCAGCTCGAGAATTATAAAATTCCATATCATACTCTTGTTCTTTGGCAAGCTCGCGGAGATTGTCTTTGTCAGAGTTAATATCAGATATTTTTTGTTTAAGCCCCGGCAAAGAGCCATTAGAGAAATAGAACGCCAATTTATTATGCTTTGTCGCCCCCGAAGTATTTCCTTGGTCCTCTACTAGCTTTGCCAAGCTAAAATGAGCATCAGCGAGAATAGGCCTAGAGGCTAAAGGTGCTAACTTAGTTACTAAATCTAGGTGGGCAATCGCAGCACCTTTTTTCCCTTGTCTTTGATATGTTTCAGCTAAAATAAAGTGCGCGTTCGCATGCAGCTGATTTAACTGAAGTACCTTTTTTGCATATTGCTCCGAACCTTCTAAATCTCCCATGTCCAGTGCGATTTGAGCCGCTATAAAATAGCCCCTCACTCGACCTGTCTCTTTACTTAGAGCTCTATCAATCCTATTTCTAGCCTGAACCCTATCTCCAATTGAATTTAGAAACTCAGCCTCAAGTATTATGGATTCTGTATCAGAGGGATCAGACTCCTGAGCATAACGAATCTTTTCTAACGCAAGATCCGTGTTTTTTTTGTAATAGGCCAAAATAGCTTCTGCGCGATAAAAAGAACTTAAATGAGGTTCTGTTTTTCGCCCATTAGCAATTAAATATTTAATTTCCTCTTCTACTTTTACGTTATTGGGATCTTGTTCAAATAAATGGGCCTGGGCCAAAATCACTCCAGAAACCAACTGTGGATCATCAGGATTTAAATGAAAAGCCTCCCGAAAAAGAGAGAGGGCTCCAGAATAGTGTAGAGGGGTATCAAAATCATAAAAATGAAACGCTTCTTCAGTTAAAGCTGAAATTAATTCCTCTTTATTTAAAGCGGTGCCAGAACTTAGGGCTCCCAGATTAGAATTTGAACTACTTTCTATTTTATCGCTCTTAGATTCAGGTCCGGATTGTCCCATCTGATACAAAAAAACAAGAGCCAAAACCACAGCTATCGCTATAATTCTTTTTCTCTTTGCTGTTTTATTATCAGATTCCTTAAGATCGGTGGGCTCCGTGACAAAAAAAAGATTGCCCGCACTAGATTGTGTCAACTCGAGCTTCTGGCTTGACTCGCTCTCATTTATCAAGGGGGCATCGAAAGGATTTCCCTCTTGAATAAATATTTCTTCTATTTTTCCTTGGAGATCGCGAGACTCTTCTCTGGTATTGCCTGCTTCTAAAAATAATTTTTCAATCTCTTTTTCACCCTCAAAGTTATCCTGAGAATGATTCTGCTCTGTAAGAAGCTGTTGTGTGACCTGGGCCTCTTCCTGAGGTTGTTTATTGATTACAGACGGTTCCTCACTTAACAAGGGCATCAAATGAATTCGACTTGCCTCTTGAGATTTTTTAGAGAAGTCAGATTTTAGCGGCTCCGTCGTTTTGGGCATCTGATAACCCTGAACAAATAACCGCTTTAAAAAGGCGTCATAAAAATCGGGATGCGAGGAAATTTTTTGCCATGATAAAAATGGCTCCGAGGAAACCTCCTCATTGCCTTGATATTTTCCATCTGCAATACGATTAATGATTTCTTGCTCAGAATAGGTCCCAACGATAAAATGCCGTCGATTTCTGATTTGAAACTGTTTTTTTTGAGAGTCTGCCACTAAATCATTTTACTTGGTCAATCCCTAGATTGCACTCGGTTGTTAGGTGGATGAATTCGGGGCTTGGAGCATAGCGCCAAGAAACTCTATAACACTAACTGATAAGTGCTATAGTTGCGACTTAATAGCAGTAAGCCTCATGAAGTTAGTCGATAATACAGCGATATGCTCTAGATTTCCTAGAAGATCCAAATGGACTGAGGTGGTATCTAGGCTTTCCTTGACCCCTTGATGCAAACGCTGAACATGTTGCTCGCTTAGATCAATAAGTAAATCTTCGATCTGCTCTTTTAATACGATTAATCGCGCAACAAGAGCGGGATCCCTTGATGTAAAATAGGCTGTAGAAACTCTGACACACTCCACAACCTTTTCATGAAAGGCTGTTATTTCAGCCCACCCCTCTTTTGAGAAGACATAGCCCTTCTTGTGCTTTTTCTTTACTAACTCAAGAATGTTTTTATCTACAATGTCCCCGATGTTTTCTAAATCATTTGTTCTAAGCAAGAGCTCGAACTCCTTTTGAACCTGTTCAGGAGTCATGTCTTTTTGAGAAAGCTTGGTCAAATAAAGTTTAATCCCTCTGTTTAAGAAGTCGGCCAGTTGATCCATCGACTTTATCGACTCTACCTCTCCAATCCTACCCGCTTCGAATAACGAGATGCTTCGAGTAAGCATTTTTTCAACAATGTCAGAAAGCCTCAAAATTTCTCTCTGGGCTTGGGCAAGGGCTAACTCTGGCGACTCGAGGGTTCTTGGATCTAAATAATGAAATGAAAACTCTCCCTTGTCGTCTTTATCAGAAACAAACCTTTTAACAAAAGCTACTCCCCAAGAAATAAATGGAAAAAACAGCACCGCTAGAGCCACATTAAATAACGTGTGCGCTGTTGCAATTTGCCTACTCACATCCCCGCCAATTTGCTCTGCTATTTTACCTAGATAATTCATTAGCGGGAAACAGAGGGCAACGCCCACCAACTTACAAAAGAGATGTCCTAGAGCTGCTTGCTTTCCCAAGGCCCCAGTTTTGAAGCTCGCGAAAAAGGCTGTCGTAGTAGTTCCCAGATTCGCCCCTAACACCCAAGGAATGGCTTCATAAACATCTGAATGTCTTGCCACCATCAAAGACATCATAAAAGCAATTGTGGCTGCACTACTATGAATGGCCGCTGTAAAAAAAGTCGCTAGAATCAAAGATATAATGGGTCGATCTTTGAAATATTCAATGATGTAATTAAAAAGTTCATTGTGTTCCATCTCTTTTCCCGCAGATACAATCAAAGACATGGAATAAAACATCATCCCTAGATAAAGAAGCCCCCTTGCAATCCTAGTAAATTTATCAGAGCGAGAAAAGGCCTCCAGCCCCACGCCCGCAGCCATGATAAGAAGCCCATATTTAGAAATATTGAAGGCAAATAGGTGTACGATTAAGGTAGTTCCTATCGAAGCCCCGAGAGTCACTGCGAACACCTGCTCTAAGGTAAAAAGTCTAGCGTTGGCAAGCCCCACCAACATAACCGTGACCGCGCCACTACTGCTTAAAAGGACCGATAATACGAGACCAAGAACAATCGCGCTCATGCGATTTGCCGCAAATAAATTAATCCATGAACGAAATTTGGAACCCGCCAAATATTGAACGCTACGAGAAATTTCCTCAATAGAGTAAATCATCAGGGCGGTTCCGCCCATCAAGGTAACAAAAGCTGTATCCACTAGCTGCTCCAGTAATTTACTTTAATATTATCCTAATATAGCATCAATGAAAGACTTAGACTCGAAAGGAGTTAAGTCCTCAACAGACTCTCCAACTCCAATATATCGAATAGGAAGTTTTAATTCCGATGCTATCGCTAAAATGGCGCCTCCCTTAGCTGTTCCATCTAGCTTGGTAACAATGATACCGGTAAGATCCAATGCCTTTTGAAATTCCTTAGCTTGAACTACGGAGTTCTGCCCCAAGGTGCCATCAATTACTAACCATGTCTCATGGGGGGCTTCAGGAATGACCTTCTTGACCACTCTATGAATTTTTTTTAATTCTTCCATTAAATTAGATTTAGTATGCAGCCTACCGGCAGTATCCAATAAAACAACATCAACACCTCTGGCCCTGGCCGCTGTCACAGAATCAAATGCAACAGCTCCCGGATCAGCCCCTTCTCTACCTGTTATAAATTGTGCACCTGTTCGATCTGCCCAAACCTTTAGTTGCGAAATAGCTCCGGCACGAAATGTATCAACCGCTCCCAAAAGCACAGTTTTTCCGGAAGCTTTGAACTGTTGAGCCAATTTACCTATGGTCGTAGTTTTGCCTGCGCCATTAATTCCAACCACACTGATAACCCATGGTTTTTTATCAACTCCCTCACCTAAAAATCCATCCTTCTCGAAAGTAAAAAGATTCTCAGATACCTGTCGCAACACCTCTTTTAGGCCTAACTCTTTATGGGTTTTCAGTTGGTCTTTCGCTGTATTCAAAAGCAGTTGGGTGGTTCCATAACCTACGTCGGCCTCCAACAAAACCTCTTCGATTTGATTCCAATCTTCAAGGCTCAGTCCATCTGCTCCTTCTCGATTCAAAAACTGTGAAAGCCTTCCCAAAATAGATCCTCGAGTTTTTTCGAGTCGTTGACTGAGCAAAGAAGGTAATTTTGGGGGTGTTGTTTCAGCGATAGGCGATGGGGTCGTTGTTCTTTTGCGATTAAGCCCCCAGAACAGAGCTGCGCCCAATAGAATTGCAGTACCTAAAAGGCCTATTATTATGACGACTATATCCATGATGAAGTGTTTACCCTACCCCAGGACTAAATAGAATTATTTTTTAATTGTTCTCTACGCTAGATTGTTTCGACTCAGTAGGGATGGCTTCACTGTTACTTATGGGCTGCTTAGTAATGGTCTCGGATATCTGGGAGGTTTGTTGTTCTAAATATCTATAAAGAGTTCTTGGGTGGACTCCTAACAAACGAGCGGCCAATCTCTTATCTCCTCGAGTGGACTTTAAAGTCTCATCAAAAAGTAGCTTTTCTACTTTTTTTAGAGGCATTCCAATGGGAACCCGAATCACACTGTCTTTTCTTGCTCCCCCAAACTCTTGGGGCAAATCCTCACTTCGAATCTCTTCGGCAGTATTTAGAACCACCAGTCGCTCCATTAAATTTTGAAGCTCTCGAATATTGCCAGGCCAGCTATAACAGGTCAGCCGTTCCAAAGCTTTTGAATGAATCAAGGGAACTTGCCGGCCATTTTTCTTGGCTGAATCTGCAATAAATTGTGTCGCCAGGACCGGAATGTCTTCAAGGCGCTCGCGAAGTGCCGGCACCCGAACGTGCAGAACATTTAACCGGTAGTACAAATCTTCTCTGAACTGCCTCCCCTGGATCGCCGACTTTAGATCTACGTTGGTTGCGCTTATAACTCGTGTCTCAATTTTAAGGGTTTCATTACTCCCCAACCTCTCAAATTCCCCCTCTTGCAAAAATCTTAACAACTTACTTTGAAGCGCAGCGGGTGCAATTCCAACTTCATCGAGAAATAACGTTCCCTCGTGGGCCAACTCAACTTTCCCCTGTTTCCTTTTTATAGCTCCCGTAAAAGCTCCAGACTCGTAACCAAATAGCTCGGCCTCTAACAAGTTATCTGGAATGGCCGTACAATTAATTTTTACAAGAATCCCTTTTTTAGTTATTGCACAGTCGCTTTTGTCATGAATGTATTGGGCTAGCAATCCCTTACCTGTTCCGCTCTCCCCTTCAATAAGCACATTGGCTCGACTTCTGGCCGCTTGAATGGCTATTTCCATCATTTTTCCCATCGACTCCGACTTCCAAATTATGTCACGCTGACCCGACTGTCCCTCATCAAATACGGCCTCTCTGAGACGGTTATTTTCTAGAACGAGTTGTCTTCGATCTAAGGCTCGGTGAATGGCTTTTAAAACCTGAATTCGCTGAAGAGGTTTGGTTATAAAATCATAGGCACCTTTTTTCATAGCCTCTACTGCAATTTCAACAGTACCAAAAGCCGTCATCATAATAATTTCTATTGAGGGATCTAGAATTTTTACCGCCTCCAAAAGATCCATTCCGCTCCACGACTTCAGTCGCAAATCGGTCAGAAGAACATCAACAAGCCCCTTTCGTAAAAACAGTAGTGCATCCTGGGGGTCTAAAAAACTAATAACTTCAGCCCCGTCACTCTTTAAAATTCGTTCTAAAGATTCAAGGTTAGCGGGTTCGTCATCAACGATAACCGCTCGATATTTTGATTGCATTTTTTAGTCCTTTAAACAGGGAACTGAAATGTAAAGGTGGTTCCTATTCCTTCTTGGGTGGCCACAAAAATTCTTCCTCGAGCCGCTTCAACAATTTCTTTAGTTAAAGCCAGGCCAAGGCCGGTTCCATTAGTTTTGGTCGTAAAAAAGGGAAGGAAGCTTTTGGTTTTTGTCTCTTCGCTCATTCCAAGGCCTGTATCAGAAAATATGACCTGCGTTGCATTATTCTTAACTGTTGTTTTTACCCGGATTTTCCCGCCTTTGGGCATGGCCTCTTTGGCATTTTTCAAAACATTAATGAACGCCTGTTTTATTTTCGAGCGCTCCGTCTGAATATAAATTTCCTTTTCATGGAAATTTGCTTCAATCTCTATTTCACCCCGATCCCCTCGCTCAAACTCAATAATTTCCTTTAGGAGCTCATTAACTTCGGTCAAATGATTTTCCTGAGTTTTAACTCTAGCTCTAACCAAATAGCTTTCTGTAATCTGGGCCAGCCTCTCGATTTCCCTGGAAATACTTTTAAGTGTTTTTTTAACCTCTTCATTGCTAGCCTGAAGTTCAGACTCGAGCCAATCAATATTAAGACTAATTGAATTTAGGGGGTTTCTAATTTCATGAACAACTTCAGCAGAAAGCTGACCAATGGCTGCTAGCTTTTCGGATTGCAAAAGTTCTTTTTGTTGGGCTTTAATTTTTTGATCTCTCTCTTTTAATGCGCTTAACATACGATTGAATTCGCGAGCTAACTGACCAATTTCATCTTTGTCGGAGCTTTTAACTTTGATATTTTGATCAAAGTCTCCACCTGTTAACTTCTTTAGGCTTTGGATCAACTGTGGCAGTGGATTAAGGACCTGATAAGCAAGCGCCATACAAAAGAATCCCGTCAAAGCCAAAAACAGAGAAAGGGCGACGCTGGTTAATAGGTTTTGTTGGCTTTCGGCTTGGGCTTCTGTGGTTATTTTTTCGCATTCATCATCGATTTTTTTGGCGAGATTTTGTAACTTTGTTTTAAAAACTATAAACTGTTCATTAAACTGTTGCTTGTCTTTGAAACTGCTTAAACCATCAAACCTTTCCTTTAGTTCGAATAACATTTGGTTCAACTGAGGAATGGGCTCGGAAGGGGTCTCTGCAAACTTCAGTAAAAGCTGTTCAGATAGCATAAACTTTTTTCGGATCGCATAGGGATACAGTTCCCTAGCCATTCTAGAAAAAGTACTGCTATCGCTAGATGCTTCATAGCCGGAATAATATCGATTCATTTCCTCGGCTAGGTTTTGAGTCCCCACCTGAATCTGAACCATTTGACGAGATAGAGGAAGTAAAAGCTCACTTACTAACGAGAGCCTTTGATTGATGTGACGAGATTTCAGGTAGGTGTAAGAAGACACCACGCCTAATAGCACCAAAATGGCGCAAAACGAGCCAATAACTTTTGTTCGAATGCTCATAGAGATAAACTGTAGGCCGTAACACCCCGAACAAAGCAAGAAAGACTATTTAATCATTGAAATGTGCCTAAGCTGGCTAATTAAAATGCTGAGCGGAGTGTGGCCCCGTAATATGGACTTTGCCCATCAGCTATAGTGTGCTCGCTATGAATGGAGAGGTCGACCGATCCGGCCACATACCCCATTCTACCCGATAGAGCGCTTTGCTCGCTGGGTTTGTCATAGATGTATCCAGTTGAGATGTAATAGCTTGCCCCACCGAAATTTAGGTACCCCGAAGTTTGGTAATTATTGCTCGTCTGATCGAGATCCTTAAGTTTATAGTTAGCTTCAAAATTAGCCCCTGAAAACCCCCAACCCATCGCTAAAGTTGCTGTCTTGGATTCGGTTCCAGAACTGCTATTCAAAGTGGTGCTAAAACCTGCCCCCATATGAAATCCTTGCCCTTTAGCGCCATTATAGTTAACGGCAGTACTTACCGTTCCATCATTGCTTTGTTGAGTATCAATGCTTCGATTTAGGGTCCCGCCCACGGTAACTCGACCTTGCGCTAAACTAACCCCTAAACCTGCGCCGATGGAATCACTTTGAGAAAAATCACTGCCAGTAAGAGACTCGCCTGTTCGGCTTGCGAAAGCACCTAGCCCAACTCTCCCCGACCCCCAAACCACCGATGGAGTGGCTGTCTGTGTTTTTAAATGATCGTGTCGAGTATAATAAGCTTCAACCGCTGTTCCGGTTGTGTTGGCCATTTGGCCCCCATTGATAAACGAGTTCGCATCGGGAAACAGAAATCCATATCCTCCTCTAGATAAGTTTGCTGTCCCCTTTGCCTGGGCCACTGAAGCTAAAAATCCTAATGTGCAGATGGTAATCAGAAGGTTGTTCATTATTCCCCCAACGAAGCTGTTTTTAGGTAGTTTTTAAAATAATAAGGAAGACTTCTATTTATAGAATAATATGATTTAGCTTTCTTGTCGATAGTCGGATTTTTATTCGCTATTGCACTGCTTCAACTCAGTTGTTATGTTGAGATCAAATATTTTTTTAATCGAGAGAGCCTTTTATGGGTGGAACAAATCCCTACATTAAAATCCCAGAGATTCCAAAGCCTCAAAAGCCATTTCGTATTCGATTTGAAACCCTAAACAAGGTAATTGAAGTCTCTCCAGACCGTTTGGCTTTCGGAACCGGCCTTCCTGGAAGCATTTTAGACATCGCGTTGTCTCATGGAATAGATATTGACCATGCCTGTGGAGGGGTCTGCGCCTGTTCTACTTGTCATATCTATATTAAGCAGGGAATGAAAAACTGCTCCATTGCTACTGACAATGAAAATGACATGTTAGACCTGGCTCCTGATGTGAAACCAATCTCTAGGCTAGCCTGCCAATGCGTGCCTAATGGAGAGGAAGATATCGTTGTAGAAATTCCTTCCTGGAATAGAAATCTGGTTCGAGAGGGAAAATAGATCAAGAAGGATGAAGGAAGGACTCTGAGAGCTCTTGAGGCTCCAAAGCCTCTTTAGCTTGAGGCGTTTTCAAGACCTCTTCTAAAAAAACAGCAAAACATCGATTTTTGGAAAATTGACGGGTGTAGAAACTCCTGTTCTCTCGAGAGGTCTTTGCTTTGGCTTCAAAAGATAGGGTCTTAATCTTTTGAATAGCCGTCACTACACTTTGAACATCTCCATGCTCCGCATGATAACTCTGATGGCAGCTTCTTAAGAGATCCATCACATGGCTCTTTTCGGGTCCAATATAAATGATGGGCTTACCCGTGACTAAGGCTCCATACACTTTTGAAGTGTGTACTAACCCATTAACTGCTTCGCCCATAATCACCACATGTGCATCGACACTCGAGAGAGCATCGGAAAGTTGCTCTCTCGGAACCAGCGGCAACTGAACAATATTACTTAGGTTTTCTTTTTCTTTGAAGGTCTTAACCTCTAATGAACGGAGTCCTCCTCCCACAAAAACAAACAAAACCGAGGGATCGTCTTTCATCTTCTTGGCTGCATCCATTAGCGTATACAGGGGATGAACCACGCTATGATTACCGGAATACATCACTACCGTTTTGTCTTTAAATCCATTTTTATCCCTAAAAATGGACTTATTAGGGTCGGGTAGCTCTAAAGATGGCTCAAAAAGAGACCAGGGGTGAATAATAGAAATCTTCTCTTCTGCCCCGCCATGTTCAATAGCAACCTGTTTCATCCATCTATCCAGCACTACAACATGAGAACTTGCTTTTAAAGTTACCTCAAAAACCCAATTTAAAACTCGTCCTAATAATGACTTTCTCTTGATATAGCCAACGGCAAAAACAACCTCAGGATTAATGTCCATAAGCCATTGAACAGCTCTTCCCCCTTTAAAAAAACAGAACAGGGTGCCAAAAATCCCAATTAATGGCGGAGAGGTAAAGCTAATGACCACATCTTGCCGAGGGAAAAAAATCAATTTCAGAGCCAGCATCAAATCAAAAGTCATGGCATCTAAAATTCTTAAAATGAATCTTTGTTTTCCAAAGCCTGTGGATCGAACTCTGAAAATATTAATTCCTCTATAATTCTCATGACTAGGAAAGATTCTGTCTCTGTTTTCATATCCGCGACGACCTGCAATTACATTTACTTCGTTTCCCTGCTCAACAAGATACCCCGCAAGATCAGTAAGTTGTTGAGAGGTGGCCAATGCGTCAGGATAAAACGTCTGATTCAATAGAAGTATCTTCATGGCACGATCACTCTTGTTTTTTAAATTCTTCGTTTTTATTGCGGGTATTTTTTAGTATGCCACTTTTTAAGCCATTTATAAAGTTGAGAGACTCGCAGAATTTGAATATATTGCCGCACATTATCAAGCTTTCACGGAGGTCTTTCATGGTGAAACAGGTTTTTTTAGCCTTAATAGGGCTCTTTATCTTAACAACTGCCTCAGCCTATTCAGATACCCCTCTCAAGAATTACACCCTGCAAAACCAAGAGGGAAAACCCTTTCAACTTAATGATATCAAGGGAAGTTCCGTCTTGGTCTCTTTCATTTACACCCGTTGCCCAATGCCAAACATGTGTCCCCTTACCATGTCACTTAATAAACGGGTTTTCGCGCTCTGGAAAAAAAAAGCCCCCTCCACCCCTCTTAAATTTCTTATCGTAACACTGGACCCCTCACATGATTCAGCCTCTACTATGAAGGCCTATAGTCAAAAGTATGGGATGACTGATCCTGCTTTTATTCTAGCTACCGGAACAGAACAAACAATTAGCAACTTCTCATCAGAGTTTAATGCCCTTGGTTTTCCCTCTAATGGTCTCATTTCTCACAATTCTAGAAGCGTTCTCTTAGGGCCCAATCTCTCTCCTATAAAAGACTATAAAGATAATGAATGGAAACCCGAGGATGTTTTAAATGATTTAAAATCTTTTAGCGAAAAAAAAGATGAAAAATCTTAATCCCTTCATTAACTTCTACTCCTACATCAGGGATTGCAGGTAGAGACAGATTCCGCTAGCATATCTCTATGCATAAACTATCAATATTGCTCTTGGTTTTAACATCTCATCTTGTATTAGCCTCAACCGTGTCTTCAATCATTATTGCAACAGTAAATGGCGATCCCATATATGAATCAGATATTGTAAACGATACAAATCTGCAAACCAGAGAGGACAAGATTAAAAGGGCTATTCAATACCGCCTCGTTGTACAGGAGGCAAAAAAACGAGGACTAGAAAGAACTCCTGAAATTCAATTTGAACTGAACAAACTCCTTTATAAAAAATTTATCCAAAATGAACAAACGGCAAAAAAGAGGCAGTTTAGCCCCTCTGAAACCGAGCTCCATTCTTACTACCGAAAGTTTCCGCTGATCCGAATTCACCATCTAATGTTGAACCACAGAAATGAGACCGAGAAACAGGTTGCCCATCTTGCTCTGGATCAAATAAATAAAGAACTCAAAAAGGGAACCTCTTTTGAACAGTTATGCACCCAATTTTCCCATGAGACCTCAAGTCTATTCGGGGGAGACACCGATTTTAGAGGGCCTCACAACTTTCCAGAAGAGCTCTACTCAAAAATTCGGGCACTACAGAAAAATGCTGTTTCCGAGCCTATCGAAATCGGAAACACAGTTCATTTATTCCAGTGGTTTGATAAAAAGCCATTCACCACAGCCCCAGCATCTTACTTGCAATTTCTTCAGTCTCGGCTGGAGCAAGACAGGGAATCTGCACTTCTCTCTGAGCTTGTAAAAGAGCTAGAACTCAAAGCAACCATTGAGCCCCCTTCCCTGTCGGTTAAAGCGAAATGAGGTTATATTACTTTTTATTTTGCCTCTTCTCCCTATGGCTTAGTGGGTGCACATCAAAAGTCGAAGACAAAAACAAAGCCATTTTAGCCACGGCTAATGGTGATCCTGTTTATTACGGAGATTTTGCAGGGGTTTATCAACAACTCAAAGCTGAACAAGACGATATTTCTCAAAAAAACCCTAAAGTAATTGAGCAACTAAAAACTCGCGCATTGAATGAAGCTATTATTTTAACGGTGGTAAGACAAGAATCTGTAAAACATCAGTTGCGCGTCAGTAAGGAACGGGTTGAAAGTCGGCTGGTAAATTGGAAGGATGGCTATCCCCCAGGAGGATTCGAGGAGATGATCAAAAAGCAGAACACTACCGAAGCACAGCTAAAACAGAGAATCGAAGACCAGTTATTAATTGAAAAAATAACCGAGTCTCTTTTCGCTAACGAAACTCTAGTTCCCGACGAGGAAGTTAAAACCTATTTTAATCACCACGAAAAAGAATTTATCGAGCCAGAACGAATTCATGTATTTCAAATTGTGGTCCCTACCAAAGAAGAGGCAGACAAAATTCGTCAGGAAATTCTCACGGGTAAAACCTCTTTCGAGTCTGCAGCCAGAGCAAGATCGATGAGTCCGGATTCTATTAAAGGTGGGGATCTTGGTTTTTTCGCAAAGAACGAAAAGATAGAAGCCTTTAATGAAGCCTTTAATCTCAAAATCAACACTCTATCCAAACCCATTAAAAGTCGTTACGGAGTGCACCTATTAAAGGTTGTTGAAAAAAAACCCTCTAAAAGACTTTCCTTTAACGAAGCTAAAGCAGAGATAGTAAAGTCGCTAAAAAGAGAAAAAGAGGGGCGCGTCTATAAAGAGTGGGTTAGCAAACTTTTAAAAGATGGAGAAATCTACAGAAATGAAAGTCTTTTTAATTCAATTATGTAACCTTTTTTGGGTGTCAGGTTTTATAGCTTTTAACTCTTTGGCTTTGCCCAAAATCGTTGATCGGACCCTGATCATAATTAATGATGACCCCATCTTAGAATCTGACATAGCTGTTTTTCAGAAAAAGATTAAATCCAAAAGTTTTCAGGAACTTTTTGGGGGCATTCCTAATAATATTATCGATAATCGAGAGGCTGCTTTACAGCTTCTCGTTGAAGAACGTCTAGTTAACCAGCAGGTTAAAAAACTCGAGTTAACAGCTTCTGATCAAGAGGTAGACGGTCAAATTAACTCCATTCTTAAAAAAAATGGAATCTCTCAACCCCAGCTAATAGAACGATTAAAACAATTGGGCTCAAACCTCGGTGAATATAAAGCAGGGATTAAAAGACAAATCGAAAGACGAAACCTCATTGATAGGGAAATTCGCCCCTCGCTTGAAATCTCCGATGAGCAGTTACGCCATTTCTATTTAAGAAATGCACGTCCCGAGGAGACAGAACAAGAATACAAGCTTGCGCATATTTTCATAGCCTTCAAACAAAAAGGAGCCCCCGGAGTTGCAGAGGCCGAAAAAAGAGCTGGAGAGATTTGGAACCAAATCACAGCTCAAAAAAATGACTTCAATCACTTGGTAAAAGAATCCTCCGATGATTCTGAGTCGCCAGAGGGCAACTTAGGCTATTTTTCTCCTTCGTCTCTATCCAAAGAATTCAAAGCAATAATTCCAAAAACAAAAATTGGAGATGTTACTAAACCAATCAAAATGGTGGATGGATTTCATATTCTCAAACTTTTAGAAATTCGTTCACCAGACTTTTCAACTCTATCAAAAGAAAAAAGAGAGGCCCTAAGAAATCAAATGGTGGCCTCTGAGATGGAAAAAAAAATGGCCCTTTGGATAGAAAAAAAGAAGAAAGAGTCCCATATTATTTATGGAACAGAATCCCCTAAGGAGTGATTATGCTTTTAAATGAAGGAATTTTTAGAGAATACGACATTCGAGGGGTCGCAGAAAAAGACCTCCCAAATTCAATTGTAATCGATTTAGGTCGTGCATTAGGCACCTACATTTCTCGAAAGGGCGGTAAAAATATAGCTCTTGGCCGAGATTGCAGGGTGAGCTCTGATCGAATTCGTGAAGCCCTTTCAAAGGGTCTTTTGTCTACTGGAATCCATATTGTCGATATTGGACTGGTCCCTACGCCTCTGCTTTATTTCTCTGTTATCCATTTAAAGATGGATGGCGGCATTATGATCACTGGAAGTCATAATCCTCCTGAGCATAATGGTTTTAAAGTTTGCGTAGGACCGTCCACTATTCATGGCGATGAAATTCAAGCGGTTAAAAAGCTTTTGTTAACCAAGAATTTTTTCGAAGGAGATGGAACGCTGAAAGAGGTGGATATAAAACCCGACTATATTGAGATGATTCTTAAAAACATTAAGCATCCACTCAACTTAAATATCGTCGTAGACAGTGGCAATGGCATGGGGGGCATGATCGCTCCTGAAATTTTTAGAAAACTGGGCTGTGAGGTCACCGAGCTATTCTCAGAACTTGACGGACGATTTCCTAATCATCATCCAGATCCGACCGTTCCGGAAAATTTAAAGGCCCTAAAAGCTAAGCTTAAAGATGTGAATGGTATTGTTGGCATTGGTTTCGATGGTGATGCCGATAGAATCGGCGTCGTAGATCCCTCAGGAAGGCCCATTTATGGGGATGAATTGCTCGTAATTTATTCTCGAGATATCTTAAAAAAACATGTTGGGGCTACGATTATTTCTGAAGTTAAAGCTTCTCATAGGCTATTTAATGACATTGCAGCCCATGGGGGTCGCCCCATCCTTTGGAAAACGGGTCACAGTTTAATTAAGGCAAAGATGCGAGAAGAAGGTGCTTTATTGGCAGGAGAAATGTCCGGGCATATATTTTTTAATGACCGTTATTATGGTTTTGATGACGCCATTTATGCCGGTGCACGACTTTTAGAAATTCTCGCTGAATCCAAAAAAACCACAGCTGCGCTTTTATCAGATTTACCTATCTCCTTTTCAACACCAGAAATTCGCCGTGATTGCCCTGATAACATCAAATTCAAGGTGGTAGAAAAAGCCCTCGCCCGTTTTGAATCGCAGGGCTTGAAGGTTAATTCAATCGATGGTGCTAGAGTTGAGTTTTCCGATGGCTGGGGCCTCGTTAGAGCCTCAAACACCCAACCCGTTTTGGTTTTGAGATTTGAAGCCTCTTCTCAAAAACGGCTTCAGGAGATCCAGTCTCAAATGGAAGGAATCGTTGCGGACTTGCTGCATGAGTTCATTTAAGTTTTTATGGGTAGTAAAGAGATCATTATTAAGGGGGCTAGAGAACACAATTTAAAAAATGTGTCGATCTCTATCCCTCGTAATCGATTGGTGGTCATTACGGGACTTAGTGGTTCTGGCAAGTCTTCTTTGGCCTTTGATACTATCTATGCCGAAGGACAACGTCGATACCTAGAATCTTTGTCTGCCTATGCAAGACAATTTCTAGAACAAATGAAAAAGCCTGAAGTCGATAGCATCGATGGTCTTTCCCCTTCAATTTCCATCGAACAAAAAAACATCTCAAGAAATCCTCGTTCAACCGTTGGAACTATCACTGAAATCTATGACTTTTTACGACTGCTTTTTGCAAGAACTGGAACGCCTCACTGCTATGTGTGTGGCAAACCCATTCAAAGCCAAACCCTGGATCAAATTAAACAGCAAATTATGGGTGGTGTTCTTGATACCAAATTCGCCCTATTGGCCCCCATCGCTCGCGGCAAAAAAGGGGAGTTCCAAAAGGAACTAACCGATATAAGAAGTCAGGGATTTGTCCGCGCTGATATCGATGGAGAGGAGGTTAGTCTTTCAGCCCCGCTTAAGCTTAAAAAAAGTTTCAAGCATGATATCTCAATCTACATAGATCGGCTGGTCCTTAAGACAGGTATTGAAAATCGTCTAATGGATGCTTTGGAAATTGCCAACAAACTTGCCGAGGGGGTAATCGAGGTTAAATATTTCGGTAGCGCTCCATCAAGTCGCTTTTTTTCCACAAAATATGGCTGTGCCGATTGCGGAACTAGCGTTACAGAGGTAGAGCCCAGAAGCTTTTCATTTAATAGCTCGCATGGCTCATGTGCTGATTGCTCTGGCCTGGGATCGCTGCCCAAATTTAACCCCGCCTTTATTGTCCCCAATGGAGGTCTTTCAATATTACAAGGGGCCTTACTTCCTTGGGCCCAGAAGAGTCGCTCTTGGCTTGAAAAGGTTTTTCAACCACTATCAGAGAAATACTCATTTAGTTTAACCGATTCCTTTAAAGATATTCCCGAAGCAGCTCAAAAACTTATTTTTTATGGTTCTGGCTCTGAAGAAATTGAATTTAAAGCTAAGGGTTGGGGATCTACCCATGCATTTAAACAGACCTTTGAGGGAGTCATTCCATCACTTGAAAAACGGATAAGCGAAAGTGGCTCCTCTTTCGAAGAATCAGAACTCGGTCAATACATCACTTATCAAGACTGTCCAACCTGTTTGGGATCTAGACTCAAGAAAGAAAGTCTTTCAATTTATGTTGGGGATAAGAACATCTTTGAAATCTCTCAAATGCCAATATCAGACTCTTTGAAGTTCATCGAATCCTTAAAGTTTGCTGAGCACCATGCACCCATCGCGGAACCTATTCTTAAAGAGATTACAGCAAGGCTTAATTTTTTAATTAATGTAGGGCTATCTTATCTGTCTCTTTCTCGTTCTGCGGCCACTCTATCAGGTGGAGAATCTCAGAGAATTCGATTAGCGACTCAAATTGGCTCCAACCTCGTCGGAGTTCTTTACGTTCTTGATGAGCCAAGCATTGGGCTTCATCAAAAAGATAATGATAAATTGATTAAGACTCTAGAAAATCTAAGAGACCAGGGAAATTCCGTTTTAGTTGTCGAGCATGATGAGGAGACCATTCAACGTGCTGATTTTGTCATTGATATGGGACCAGGAGCCGGAGAACACGGAGGGCAAATTCTCTTCAGTGGTCCCCCCGATCTATTAAAGAAAAACCCCACGGGACTTACAGGACAATACCTTTCTGGAAAAATGAAAATTGAAATCCCCCATCAACGTCGCTTAGCTTCAGATGGAAGATATCTTAAACTCTTGGGCGCTAAACAAAACAATCTGAAAAATATTGATGTCAGTTTTCCATTGGGAACATTAACCTGTGTAACAGGGGTGTCCGGCTCGGGCAAAAGCACACTAATTATTGATACTCTTTTGACAGCCCTTCAGTTAAAGCTTTCAGGTAGAACTCAAGCTCTCAATCAATTGGACTCAATCGAAGGCATCGACTACCTAGACAAGGTTATCTATGTAGATCAAAGCCCTATTGGCAGAACTCCAAGATCTAATCCTGCCACCTATACAGGACTTTTTACAGACATTCGGGCTCTGTTTTCAGCTCTTCCAGAAGCTAAAGTTCGTGGATACACAGCAGGAAGATTTTCTTTCAATGTTGAAGGAGGACGTTGCCAGTCATGTAGCGGAGATGGAACCCTTAAAATCACCATGAACTTCTTACCAGACGTTTATGTTCAATGCGAAATCTGTCGAGGGGCTCGCTACAATAGAGAAACTTTAGATGTCCACTACAGAGGAAAAAGCATTTCTGATGTTCTTAATATGACCGTGGAACAGGCCTCTATCTTTTTTGAGAGAGTTCCCCAAATTAAAACAAAATTAACAACCCTTCTTGATGTTGGATTGGGTTATCTCCAGGTAGGCCAAAACGCTGTCACCTTAAGCGGGGGAGAGGCTCAAAGAATAAAACTAGCTAAAGAACTCAATCGTCGAGCTACAGGAAGAACAATCTATATTCTAGATGAACCTACTACAGGCTTACATTTTGAAGACGTTAGAAAACTTTTACAAATTCTTCAAACGCTAGTGGATCATGGAAATACAGTAGTCATTATCGAGCATAATTTGGATGTTATTAAACAGGCCGACTATCTCATTGATTTGGGACTCGAAGGCGGAAAAGATGGCGGGCAAGTGCTCTACCAAGGGGCTCCTGAAGGGCTATTAAAAATTAATACCTCCTATACCGGAAAATATTTAAGAACAGTTCTTGAAAAGTAACTTCACCCCACATTTGCATTTGACCTCAGCAGTTCTCGGTGAATAAACTTTGAGGCTAATTGAGAAAACCTAGAAAAACCTTTTCGCAAAGTCTCGGTGTGCCATTGGGGTAATTTTATGAGGGTTCATTCAAGAATTTGGTTTTAATTCTAGAATTAAAAAGTTCGCACTTTCCAAGTACATCTTACTTTCTCGAATCTGCATAATTTTTTTTGAAAAATTTGGGTTGGCTTCCAATTTGGAAATTAGAATAAATCGAACATTTCGCAGAAGCTCCTCTTGAACCTTAATGGGTGAAAACTGAAAAAAAACCATTCCTATATGAGAACGGCGTTGAAGAAATGGGGGCATTAAATACTCTGAGGTAAGCATGGCCTCTTTCGGCTTAGGGGGCGGAAGTTGTGCTTCCAACTTCTCCAACTCATCATACTGTTTTGACTTCATAGTCCAATCTACAGCGACTAGGTTATTGAAGGTTAGATTGTAACGCTGCTGCCAAAGGATTAGGGTTAGCACGAAAAACAGAGAAATTATTATGGGGCGATCACCAACACATATCTTTTGTTTTCGATGAATAATAAAAAGACTGGTTCCGAACAAAACGGGGGGAATAATTGCATTGCACCAATGCACATAGGGAGCTTCGCCATAAATCAAAATGCTTCCCAGAATACGTCCAACTAACAAGCCAACAGATGCCATGAGTAATTTTTTTTCTGCTTTATCGGTTGATCCCAGCAGAAGAACTGGAGTAACCGGGAGAATTATCTTACCAATAGCTATTACACCCATCCATAGAGCTCTTTTATTTAGTAAATAGTGGAAATGGGCACTCTTAACTGCGTAGTGCAACTGATTAAGATTTCGATAATATAATAAAATAATTATCATCAAAGTAGCGACAAGAATACAACTTGTCCAAATTCGACTAAACATTCGTCTTGAGAAAAAAAAATGTTTCCCCTGAGCCTGTGCTATCAACCAGAACCACAATAATAGTGGCAGTGCAATTACTAGATATTCCTCCTTGGTTAAAAGAAGAAGGCACCAACAAATTAAGAAGCTCCGTTGTTTCTCTACTAAAATGGCATATATCATTCCCAAAACCAATGGGGGCAAAAGAGAGTCAGGTTGAAATAAAAAAGGGTTAGTGAAAAGAAGGTAGAAACTTATTGGATAGAAGAGATAGCTCACGCCCAAAAGCCATGATACGAGAAATGATAGTCCTAGGCGACGGCTTGAAGCAAATAAAAGATAAGTAGCAGAAACATGGCACATTACCGAAGTCACTAACAGTACAATAGGACTTCTAAAAACGGCGACCAACGGAGTGAGCAGGTATAGAGTTACATAGGAATGATTTCCCAATAAGTACTCGAAAACAGGACCTTCATAGAACCCGAGTCCATCAACAAGGTTTCGAATAGCGGAAAAGTAGTACATTCCATCGGAGGTGAAAGAGAGATGAAAGTACGAAAAAATCCCAAGAACCAATTGAGCGACGGTAAAAGCAAGCAAAAATAGTTCGAAAGAAATTAAAACCCATCTTTCTCCAATGCTCTTCATAGAAACAAAATGATTTTCTCCAGATCAAAACAAACGAAGAATTGTGATTGATATTGCTTCTTGCCACGCAAGTTGCTCTATCAAAGATATAAACTATATTTAATCAGAAAACAGGAGGGGGCTCAACTGATATCCCTGATGCAAGCCTTAGAGCAAAAACTCATACTCGATTTTGGCGTATAAGAGAGACTTGTATCTCTCGCCACAAGCGGCGAAGTCTTACGACACAACAATAAAAAACCATCTGCATCATTTGATACAGATGGTTTAAAAACATTCTGCCCTAATTTTTATTCAAAATTAGAATTTTCCAAGCAAGCTTTGAGCTACTAGGAAGGTGAATAGCACTAGAGTTTCAACGAACACTAGAGAAAGGATCAAAGGAACGAACATGGATTTTTGTGCTCCTGGATTACGGGAAACACCATCCATAAATGCTGTACCAATTTTACCTTGAGCCGTAGCAGCTCCAATAACAGCTAAAGCCATCGCAAGACCCACTGCAAGCGGACCAATGGTTCCACCTGTGGCTGCATGAGCACCCTCTTCTGCAAATACGCTTGCTGAGGAGATGAACATTCCGATTAGCGCCAACTTATACATATTGATTAACTTCATTCCTTACCTCCTAAAAAAGTTATTCTTCGTGTTCCGTTGCCATCTGTACATAAACAGCTGTCAAAACCGCAAAAAGAAAGGCCTGTATCGTACAGACCACAACGCCAAAAAGCAACAACGGAACTGGAACAATCCATTTACATAGATCAGCAAAAGCTCCAGCCAACATATGATCGATGTGCATGTTAGTTCTAAGACGCAATCCTAAAGTGAAGGGACGAATGACATGAGAAATCAACTCAAAACCTGCTATAGGAACCCCAAACACTCCAAGCCCCATTAAGAAATGCTTTCCGTATCCTGCCGCTCCATGAGACTTAACTCCCATCCAGTTATAAAAAACAAAGCTGGATAAGCCTAAAGCAAACGCAATTGGAAATGCGGAACTGGGCGAAGCAGACAAAGGAAGAAGGCCTAATAAATTATTTAAAAGGACATAAATAAAGACCGAGGCAATAAAAGGAAACACCTTAATTCCATAATGGTGCCCCACAATTCCAACTATAAGATTGTAAAGACCCTCAACGAGAAGGTCCACCACTGAAAAAAGACCAAATTTTGACTTAGGAATTATATTTTCCTGAATTTTACCCTTAATGGCTCGATTAAATATAAAAGAAACCACCAGAATAAATGTAAACACTAAAACAGCACCATTAACACTTTCCCAGACTCTATCTTGAGGCAAAAATGGGAGCTTTGTTAACCAGCTCTCTGGGCCGTGATGTGCAGAACCATGACTTTGCATCTATTTTTAACTCCAAATTTGAACACCCTGTCATACCCCTAAAGTTTTGATGTTTCAATAAAGATTCAATTAAAGAGATGATTTGAAAGTTAAACAAGTTGATCGACAACTATCAACCGGTCTTTTTTAGTTGATTGCAGTAAATCAACTTTATTTTTTGAACTATCATTCGGTTAAGTTGAGTTTTTTGGCAACTCGCAAAATATACCAAACACCTAAAATCATTGCTAAAACAACCAGCCCAAACATGATATAGGGCTCGGTCCCAAGTTTTCGATCCAATTTTCCCCCTAAGTACCAGGCAGCTGCAATCATCAGCCCTTTTGTCATAGCAGCATTGCCCATCATAATTGCAACTCGTACTTTTTTGGCATCGATCTTTATCATTTAAGTTCTTTTTTAATCCTCTTTTTTAACTGATCAATTCGAAACTGAACGATCTTAGGATTGGAATATCTAGTTTTTATATTTTCGTAAATTTGAAATGCCCCTTCCAATTTATGGGTCTGCTCCAAACATTGGGCAATTAAAAATTCAGCTTCAACTGCATATTCACTTTGGGAATGATATCTTACAACCTGTTTGAAGGCTTCCAGAGCGATGTCATATTTTCCTTCCATGTAATAAGCGTTCCCTATCTCAAAACGACTTTTTTCTACATAGGGACTCTTTGGAAATCTCTCCACCAACTGTTGATATTCCACCCTAGCCTGCTCAAAATTATTCTGCCGAAAAAAAGCTTCGGCCATTCGAAATTGAAAAAAATCTAACTCTAAGCTTTTAGGATTGAAGGACTTCAGTTTTCGATACGCTTCAATAGCTTTATCAATATCTTTCGACTGCTCAAAAAAGATATTGGCGACTCTTTTTTGAATCTCATATATCGACACTGGATCCTGGCTTAGTCGAATCGCCTCTTGGTAATTAAATAGGGCTCCTGGATAGTCTTTGGCATAGATCTCCAAAGTAAATCCCAGCTTGTACATAGCTTTAATCGCGAGCTTATTCTCTGTATTTAAAGAAATAACTTTTCTTAAAAGTTCGGTGGCTTCGGAATATTTGGCTTCGGTTAATTTAATTTCAGCAGCTTCTAAAAGCTTTTCCTGTTTTTGTTCAGAACAACCTAAAAGTGTTCCTAGTAATATTAAAAAAAAAAACTTAGTTTGCACTACCTGTTCCTTCATCAGGTTTCGCGGCCCCCTCAGTCGGAACAGCTTGCTGCGGTTTATTTTCATTTTCATCTTCTTTTTCAACGATTTTAGCCACAGCGCCCACCGTTTCCCCTTCATCCATAGATATCAGACGCACACCTTGAGCGACTCTTCCGACTTCAGAAATCTCAGAAACTCGAGTTCTAATTACCTTTCCGCGATCAGAAGCAATAATAAGATCATCCTCGTCTTTCACTTGTCGAACGGCTACCACCGGTCCATTCTTATCAGTGATTTTCATCGTGATAACACCAGACCCTCCGCGACCTTGAACTCTATATTCATCGAGAAGAGTTCGTTTCCCATATCCTTTTTGGGTTACAGTTAGCACCTGAACAGTTTTATCCTCGGGTAAAACTACAGCAATACCAATAACAAGATCCCCTTCGTCTAATCTCATTCCAGCAACACCACGAGCCGTTCTTCCCATGGATCTTACATCTTGTTCTTCAAAACGAATGCTTTGGCCAAATTTACTAACAAGAATAATATGGTTACTACCTGTAGTAACTTTTGCATCTACCAACGAATCCCCTTCATCCGTAGTAATAGCAATGATGCCCTTTTTCATAGGCCTTGCAAAAGCCCCAAGAGTCGTTTTTTTGATCGTCCCTTTTTTAGTTACGATGGTGACAAATTCGGTCTCTTTAAATTCCTTTACAGGTAGCACTGCCTGAACCCGTTCATTCGTAGTTAAGTTCAATAAATTAACTATGGGTTTTCCTTTAGCAGCCCTTCCAGCTTCTGGAATCTTATGAACTTTTAACCAATAAACTCTGCCCTGATCTGTAAAACAAAGAATATTTTCGTGTGTGCTCGCCACGAAAATATCTTGAATAAAATCTTCTGACTTAGTTGAAGCACCGATAACTCCCTTACCACCACGACGTTGAGAGCGATAAGTATCCACTGGAAGTCGTTTAATGTAACCAGAGTAAGTTACAGTAACGACCATCTCTTCTTCAAGGATATAGTCTTCATCCGACATTTCCTCTTGTTCTTCAATAAATTCAGTTCTACGAGGATCTCCAAAACTTTTCTTAACTTCATCAAGTTCTTTTTCGATAATTGCTAAAACTCTTTTTTCATCAGAAAGAATTGCTTTTAAATCTGCGATTACTGCCATTGTTTCATTGTAGTCTGCGACAATTTTATCTCTTTCAAGGCCTGTTAATCTTTGAAGCCTCATTTCCAAAATGGCTTTGGCTTGAATTTCAGAGAAACTAAATTTAGCAATTAACTTTGCTTGAGCATCTGCCGGATTTATTGCTTTTCTAATTAATGAAACAACTTCATCTAAGTTTTCAACAGCCTTTTTGAGCCCCTCTAAAACATGGGCTTTTTCTTCGGCTTTTCTTAAATCAAAAACTGTTCGCTTAGTTACAACTTCTTTTCGATGTTGCAAGAAAGCAACTAAACATTCTTTAAGAGTTAAAAGTTTCGGCTGCTGATGGTCTAATGCCAACATGCTAATACCGAAAGAGATCTGCATTTGCGTGTTTTTATAAAGCTGATTAAGAATAACTCGACTGTCTTCGCCTTTTTTTAAGTCGAAAACAATTCTCATTCCGGTCCGATCCGATTCGTCTCTAATATCGGATATTCCTTCAACCTTTTTATCGCGAATTAATTCAGCAATATTCTCAATCAACTTGGATTTATTCACCTGATAAGGAATTTCAGTTACTACGATTCGTTGTTTATCATTTTTGACATCTTCTACGTCAGCTTTAGCACGCAGATGAATAATTCCCTTGCCTGTATGATAAGCTTCCTTAAGGCCATTTCTCCCGTAAATAAATCCTGCCGTTGGAAAATCAGGTCCAGGAATGATTTGCATCAGTTCAGAAATACTAATTCCTGGATTAGCTACTACAGCTTTAATGCCTTCAATAATCTCCCCTAAATTATGAGGAGGAATATTGGTAGCGCTCCGGTGCCAGAGGGCACGTCCTTGCCCCTTC
>SXPJ01000009.1 GCA_005776395.1 Bdellovibrionales bacterium
ATGGTTTCTGGCTTTTTAACTTCACCATAGGACCAAGATCGGATTTTTTCCGGGCTAGCTAAAGAAATCTTAACCGCTTTAAAACTGAGTGGATCTTTCGGCTTATCGAAAAAGTTTAGAAGGTCTTTCATAGTGTGGTGTCCTCCATAAGCTCAACGTCTAGAGCCAAGCTTTGAAGTTCTTTCACAAGAACGTTAAAGGACTCAGGGAGTCCTGGTTCAAGGGCATTTTCCCCTTTGACAATCGTTTCAAACATTCTAGTTCGGCCAGCTACATCATCGGATTTAACTGTTAGGAGTTCTTGTAGACAGTAAGCGGCACCATAAGCTTCAAGCGCCCAAACCTCCATCTCCCCTAATCGCTGACCTCCAAATTGTGCTTTTCCGCCCAGAGGTTGTTGGGTTACCAAACTGTAAGGTCCAATGCTTCGAGCATGAATCTTTTCATCAACCAAGTGATGGAGCTTCAATACGTACATCACACCCACCGTAACGTCGTGCTTAAAGGGCTCCCCAGTTCGACCATCGAAAAGAATCTGTTGTCCATTGGCTGGAAGCCCTACATTAGTTAGCGCCTGGCTAATTTCCTCTTCGGTGCAACTGTCAAATACTGGACTTGCAATATGAAGTCCGCCCTTCAATCGTTTAGCCATCTTCTTTAGGCTATCCTCATCCATCTCATCGATGTCTTTTTGAAGTTCTTTTGAAGCGAAGAATTTTTTAACTAAGCTTCGAAGTTCAGTTGCATTCCACTTCTCAAGTTGCTCTTGAACTTTCAATCCAAACCCTTGTGCTGCTCTACCCAGGTGAGATTCTAAAATCTGTCCTACGTTCATACGAGAAGGAACACCAAGAGGGTTAAGTACAACCTGTACAGGTGTACCGTCTTCCATGTATGGCATATCTTCTACTGGCAACAATCTGGAGATTACCCCCTTGTTACCATGTCGACCTGCCATTTTATCTCCAACTGAGATACGACGTTTAATGGCCACATAGACCTTAACCATTTTAATAACGCCGGGAGGAAGCTCATCACCCTTTTTAAGTTTTTTAACCTTCTCATCAAAGAAAGTACGGATATTTTGAATCTGAACTTCAATAGCCGCTACCATTTGCCCTACGCTTGCTTCAACATCCGAGGAAAGTGGTACATGCTTGATGAGATCGAAAGGGATTGTGTAGAATGTATTTGCATCAATCACATCCCCTTTTTTCAAAAGTTGATTTTCACCAGTAGAATCGAGAAGTTTTCCAGTGGTGGTCTGGCCAAGCACTAAAGAAGCAATCTTCTTTCGAGCTGATTCCTGAAGGATTCTGATTTCAGTCTGTTCGTCTCTTCGGAATCGGTTTTCTTCCTCTTCCGTTAAACGAGCAGTTCTTTCGTCTTTATCTGCTCCTTCGCGAGAAAATATCTGAGCACCAATCACTGTTCCTATAACGCCAGGAGAAACGCGAAGTGATGAATCTTTAACATCTCCTGCTTTTTCTCCGAAAATGGCTCGAAGTAGCTTTTCTTCAGGGCTGAGTTGCGTTTCACCTTTAGGGGTGATTTTTCCTGCGAGAATATCCCCAGGTTTAACTTCAGCTCCGATTCTGACTATACCTGAGCTATCTAGGTTCATCAGTTGTTCTTCACTTACGTTAGGAATGTCTCGAGTGACCTCTTCTTTTCCTAGTTTGGTGTCACGAGCAACGCACTCAAATTCTTCAATATGAATTGAAGTAAAAGTATCTTTGCGTACCAATTCTTCACTTAGCAAGATGGAATCTTCAAAGTTGTAACCGCACCAAGGCATGAAGGCCACAACTACGTTTTGTCCCAAAGCCAACTCACCCATGTCGGTTCCAGGACCGTCAGCAAGAACATCACCTTTTCTCACTCTTTCGCCAACTTCAACAATTGGACGCTGGTTGACGCAAGTGTTTTGATTCGAACGACGGTATTTAACAAGATTGTAAATATCTACGCCAGAACCAGATGTAGTTTCTTTTTCATCAATTCTAACAACGATTCTTGTTGCATCCACAAAATCAACAATACCACCATGACGAGAGATTACGTTAACACCAGAATCTCTAGCGACTAACCGCTCCATCCCAGTACCCACAAGTGGAGCCTGATTTTTGAGTAAAGGAACCGCTTGACGTTGCATATTTGAACCCATTAGGGCTCGGTTAGCATCGTCGTTTTCAAGAAATGGAATCAAAGAAGCAGCAATCGAAACCAACTGATTCGGAGCCACGTCCATAAGATCAATTTCTTCGCGCCTTGCAAGCACAGTTTCACCGTGTCGTCGAGCTGGAACAAACTCAGCTTCAATCTTATTGGATTTTACCGGAATTTTAGCTTGAGCTATGGTGTGATTCTCTTCCTCTAACGCTGAGTAGAAATCAACCTCATCAGAGATTTTACCCTCTACAATCTTACGATAAGGAGTTTGAATAAAGCCATATTCATTGACTCTTCCAAATGTTGAGAGAGATGAAATCAATCCGATGTTTGGCCCCTCAGGAGTCTCAATAGGACAGATGCGGCCGTAGTGAGTTGCGTGAACGTCACGAACTTCGAATCCGGCTCGCTCACGAGTTAAACCGCCTGGTCCAAGAGCTGATAAACGACGTTTATGGGTAACTTCAGACAAAGGATTTGTCTGATCCATAAATTGAGACAACTGACTACTTCCAAAGAATTCCTTAACAACAGCAGCTACTGGTTTTGCGTTGATAAGATCATGAGGCATCAAGGTTTCAACATCTTGAAGGCTCATTCTTTCTCGAATGGCACGTTCCATTCTTACCAATCCAACTCTAAATTGGTTTTCTAAAAGTTCACCTACAGCTCTGACTCGTCGATTTCCTAAATGGTCAATGTCATCAATTTGACCCTTGCCATTTTTTAAATCTACTAGATATTTTACAACAGCTAAAATATCTTCTTTGGTTAACGTTGTAGTTTCAATAGAAGTATTGAAGTTAAACTTATGGTTAATCTTTAAACGTCCTACTTTGGATAGATCATACTTAGTAGAATCGAAAAACAGACCATTAAATAGAAGTTTTGCGGTTTCTAGTGTTGGAGGATCTCCAGGACGCAAGCGTCGATAAATCTCAATAAGAGCTTCATCTTGGGTTGCTACTTTATCTTGAGCTATGGTGTCACGAAGGTAAGTTCCCACATTGATTCTGTCAGTGTAAAGGATCTTAAACTCTGTGACTCCTCTTTCGGCTAACCGATCAATTTTATCGTTTGTAACTTCCTCATTGCACTCAACCAGAACTTCCCCTGTTTCCATGTCAACAATGTCATGGGCAGAGATTTTTCCGATCAATAATTCTCGATCAATAGGGAATTTTTTGATTTTGGCATCTTCAATTTTTTTAAGTAAAGATGCGGTGAATTTTTTATTTTTCTCAATAACAACTTTACCATTATCATCTAACCAGTCGTTATTGGATCTTTGACCTGCATACAGTTTGGGTTCAAAATGCAAATATAACTGACCGCCTTTTCCAAGGCTCACAGTTTCATGATCATAGAAATATTCAAGAAGCTGCTCAACAGAATAACCAAGAGCTTTCAATAAGATGGTAGCATGAAGTTTTCTGCGTCTATCAATTCTTACGTAGATAACATCTTTATGGTCAAATTCTAAATCTAACCAAGAGCCTCTATAGGGAATGACTCTAGCAGAATAAAGTAACTTTCCACTGCTATGAGAAGAGCCTTTATCATGATCAAAGAAAACACCAGGAGAGCGATGTAATTGACTTACAACGACTCGTTCTGTCCCATTAATAATAAAACTTCCTCGATCGGTCATAAGAGGAATTTCGCCTAAGTATACTTCCTGCTCTTTGATGTCACGAATAGTACGAGCTTGGGTTTGCTCGTCTACATCAAATACATTCAAACGCACCGTAACTTTAAGAGGAGCCGCAAAGCTCATCCCACGACTTCGACATTCATCTACATCATATTTAGGAGTTTCGAGAACGTAAGACTCGAAGTCTAAACTTGCAGTATTGTTAAAGTCGCTAATGGGAAATACAGACTTAAACACCCCTTGCAGACCGGTGATCGATCTTGTGCGAGGATCAGCCTCAGCCTGTAAAAATTTGTCGTATGAATCCTTTTGAACCTCAATTAGATCCGGAATCTCAATTAGAGGTGGAAACTTACCAAACTCCTTACGAAAACGTTTGTTTTCAAAAAGGCGTGGAGAGGTGCTCATTATTTACCCCGTCTTATAGCTAGTTTTTGAATGTAAAAAACTGTGTGAAAGCGGTTGACTACTTAATTTCAACCTTAGCACCAACAGCTTCGAGTTTTTTCTTAATCTCTTCAGCTTCTTTTTTGGTGACGCCTTCTTTTAAAGTTTTTGGAGCGCCTTCAACTAGATCTTTTGCTTCTTTAAGACCTAAAGTTGTGAAGCCTCGGATTTCTTTAATAACATTCACTTTTTGAGCTCCACCTTCAGCTAAAACAACGTCAAATGCTGTTTTTTCTTCTACAGGCGCTGCTGCGGCGGCTCCACCAACTACACCGACAGCAACAGGTGCTGCGGCGCTAACACCGTAACGGGTTTCAAATTTTTTGATAAACTCAGAGATCTCGAGCAAATTTGCTTTATCGAAAAACTCAAATACTTGATCTTCAGTTACTACCATGGGACTTCCTCCTAAGTGATTAATTAGATTCTTTTTCTTTTTTTGCTTTCAATGCGCCAAGAGCATACCCAAGTCTGTTTGGACCGTCTTGAAGAGCATACAAAAACTTCGTAGGTTGTGATTTAAGCGCCCACAAGAAACTAACCAACAGCTCGTTTCTGCCAGGTAGTTTAGATAGAGCAACCATTTCTTTTTCAGAAACGACTTTATTGAGCGCTACACCGGACTTTAATTTAATATTAAAATTTTCTTTATTAACCCATTCCATAATGGCTTTTGCTGTCATCACAGCATCGCCTTTGCTATAAGCTAATAAGATGGGACCTTCAAAATGACCGCAAATTTCTTTATACTGAGTTTCGTTAAAAACACGTTTAGCTAAAGTGTTTTTAACCACCTTAACTCTAACGTCTTTCTTGCGAAGAGCTAACCGAAAAGAAGTCATTGCTTCCACGGTTAACTTAGAAAATGACATTAAAGCGATAGCTTGAGCCTCTTGGACCCCTTTAGCCAATTCACTAACAAAATCTTGTTTTTCTGCACGATTCAAGAAAAACTCCTAATAGCCATTGAGCATTTGCCGCCCTAAAATATGAGCAGCCATTTAAATACCCAAAATTTATTTTCGTCAACCGATTTCTGGACAATTGTTACAAACTTCGTGCCATAGCATCTAATCCCTGAGTATCAATTAAGATACTGGGCCCCATCGTAGTAGAAAGGGCTACTTTTCGTACATAGACCCCTTTGGATGTTGGAGGCTTAGCTTTGAGAATGTTGTCATACAGTGCCAAAAAATTTTCTTTTAACTTGGTAGCTCCGAAGGACTTCTTACCAATCATGGTGTGGACGATACCAGCTTTTTCAACTTTGTATTCCACTTTACCTAACTTTTGCTCTTTTACAGCTTTTCCGATTTCGGAAGTAACTGTTCCAGTTTTTTTATTAGGCATTAGACCTTTGGGTCCTAAAATTTTAGCTACTTTAGTTAGATCTTTTAGAGCTTCTGGAGTGGTGAGCAATCGATCAAAATCCATCCAGCCCTTTTCTAACTTTTCCAGCAACTCATCATTACCAACGAAGTCAGCACCTGCTTCACGAGCTGCTTTTTCTGCCTCTCCGCGAGCAAAGACTGCGACTCGAATGGGTTTACCAATACCGTGAGGAAGCACAGTCGCTCCACGAACCATTTGGTCTGATTGTTTGGGATCAACTCCAAGTTTAATTGCGATATCAACAGTTTCGTCAAACTTGTGACCTTGGAAACCCTCTAAAAGTGTAAGAGCCTCTTCCAAGTTGTATTTCTTAGCACGATCTACTTTAGATGCATTTGCTTTATAAATTTTTCCTACTGAAGGCATTTTTGTACTCCCTAAAAACTTAACCGACTACTTCTAATCCCATACTTCGAGCTGTGCCAGCAACCTGACTGACAGCAGAAGCTAAATCAATAGTGTTGAGATCGGGCATTTTAGTTTTTGCGATCTCTTCCACTTGGGCTTTAGTCACAGTTCCTACTTTATTTTTATTAGGAACTCCGGAACCCTTAACAATATTAGCTGCTTTTTTCAATAGAACAGCGACTGGAGGAGTCTTGGTAATAAAAGTAAATGAACGATCTTGGTAAATGCTAATCACTACTGGAATGATCATTCCGTTAGTATTTTGAGTCTTTGCATTAAAGGCTTTGCAAAACTCCATGATGTTAACACCATGTTGTCCAAGAGCAGGTCCCACTGGAGGTGACGGATTGGCCTTACCACCAGGAATCTGAAGTTTAACCATTGCTGTCAGCTTTTTCATCGTAAATCCCTCTCAACTACTTTCAAAAGCTATATTTAAATAACCCTATTAATTCTTTTCTACCTGTACGAAATCCAGCTCCACTGGGGTCGAACGGCCGAAAATACTTACCATAACCCTTAATTTGCCTTTATCAGGCTTAACTTCTTCGACAACGCCATTGAAGTTAACAAAAGGTCCATCAACAACTCTAACGCTTTCGCCTTCCTCAAACTGAACCTTAGGACGAGGTTTAAGCGTTCCCTCAGTCATCTGGTTAGCTATACGAGAAACCTCTTCTTCAGGTACCACAGGTGGGTTAATTGCATTTCCCACAAACCCTGTAATCTTAGGGGTGCTTTTTACCAAATGCCAAGTCGAGTCGTTCAATATCATCTTGACCAGCATATAACCAGGGAAGAATTTTCGACTGGTTGTTTTTTTCTCCCCGCGCACCAATTCAATGACATTTTCGGAGGGGATAAGCACTTCAGCAAAGAACTTTTCCATCTTCTGCTGCTTAATACGTTCGTGAAGAGCTAACTTAGCTTTTTGCTCATAGCCACTGTAGGTATGAACAACGTACCATTTGTGCTCAGATTCACTTTGAGCAGCGTTATCAGTGCTTTGCTCTTCTGTTGTTAAGCTATCAATTGGGTTTTTTTCATCCTGATTCACAGTTATTCCCTTTAACTAAGCAGGTAACCAATTACCTTGCCCCACATAACATCAAATCCAGCTAAAATGAGGCTAATAAAAAATATACAAACCAAAACTACCCAGGTAGATTTTACTACATCTTCTCTGCTGGGCCATGTCACTTTTTTAAGCTCTATAACTACCTCATCCAAAACAGTATTCACTTTTGGGTTGCGAAGCAGTATCACAAAAGCAATTAAGGCTGCAAGAGCCGGAACAGCTTCAAGCCCGAATTTAAGTCCCGGCAAACGCCTGATTTCATAAACTTTAGTCGATAACCAAGTCACAAAGTTTCTGGTTAAAAACCATGTCACCATTGAGGTGGCGATGTAGGAACTGACAATGATCTTCCGATTATCCATAAGTAAACGGTAGTTCTGCCGTAAAACACTTCAAATTTCAAGTAAATGATTGAAGATTTTGTGGTAATTTTTATTGCTGACAAATATCTAGGTCTAAATTGCCCTAAAATAGAATAAAGCCTCTCGGCTTAAAACCCCATCAATAATGGGAAAAGCATAGTTAGAGTAAGAGTCTATTTAGAGTTATCGGGAGTCAGAAATACATTTAATAGATATTCTAGAATTTCTCGCTGTGAAACCACTTTTTCCAAATTACCATAACTATCAATAATAATGATGTGACGAAATTTTCCCTCTTTCATTTTCATAAGAACATTTCCGATACTTTCAAATCTCTGAACACAGACTGGATTTCTGGTCATATAATCGGAAACTTTAGCAGAACCCAGAGGGATATCTTGTAGAGCACATTTCAAAAGAACATCTCTTTCAGTAAAGATTCCAACAACTCGGGTTCCTTCTGCGACTACTAAACTACCTACGTTAGCTGTTTTTAGAGTGGAAATGGCATTGGAAAGCGAAAGTTCTGGCTCACAGTGGAGTGCTCTTTTAGCCTCTCCGAGGTCCGAGATACTTCTCTCTAACAGCTCTTTAAGTTGGTGCTTCATAAAGATCTCCTTTCTGAAACAAACCACAACAATATAGAGTCAGAGTTGTAGATATACAAAACCACGGTAGGTAAGCGTCAAGAGTTGTCGACAAGCGCATTAGCGCAATGTGCTGTAATTACAGCCAGTTATTTAATGGCCAGTTGCCCCTATATGTAAAGATTATAACACAAAGCAATAAAAAACTCAAAACTAGAGATTCCTTGAAATAAAGAGCTATTTTAATTTTCTAATGCGGCAAAGCGAAATGCAATTAACCACCAAAAGTAAAGCCGTACCTTTGGGTGCCTTTGGGTGGGTAAACAGGACGCCAGGGAGTCGAACCCTGAACCTAAGGATTTGGAATCCCTCGCTCTACCAATTGGAGCTAGCGTCCTACATGAAAAAGGTAAAAAGGAGGGGGTTATAACCCCCTCCTTTAAAACTAAGCCTTTACTTCTTTATGGCTGGTATGCCGTCTGCAGTGCTTGCAATACTTCTGAGCATTACGTCGTTCAGAATGTTTGCTCTTGTTTTTTGTGGTCGTGTAATTACGACGCTTGCACTCGGTGCATTCCATATTAATAATTGTTTGCATACTTCCTACTTCCTAACTATTCGATAATTTCAGTTACGACCCCAGCTCCTACTGTTCTGCCACCTTCACGGATAGCAAAACGAACCTCTTTTTCCATAGCAATAGGAGTAATGAGTTCTACCTCAACTGCGACATTATCGCCAGGCATAACCATTTCAGTACCCTTTGGAAGGGTTA